>NZ_PSXZ01000002.1:0-53317 GCF_002931375.1 Pseudoclavibacter sp. RFBJ3
GGGGGGCCTCTCAGGCCGGGGGGGCGGTGTGGGATCCTCTGGGGGGGCGGGGGGGATGGGGGGTGGGGGAGGTGGCGGGTGTGGGTGCGTGGGTCGCTGGTTGGGCCGGGGCGGCCGGCGCGGGTGCGGCTTCCGTGGCGGAGAGTTGTGGCGAAGTGCGGTTCGCGTCGCGGGCGATCGCGTTTGGCCACAACTTTGTGGCTGCGGAGGGCTCTGCGGGGGCCGCTGCGGGCGCGGGGGCGGTGGCGGCGTCTGCGGACGGGGCGGCCGCCGCGGCCGCGGGGGCGGCCGCCGCGGGGGCCGGCTGCGCGAAGCGCCAGGCGTCGTGGATGCGGACCTCGGCACGCTCGCGGTCGAGGCGCACCTCGCGGCGCCAGGACTCGAGCTCGGCGACGTCGTACGCGCCAGCGAGCTCAAGCTCGAGCGAGGGGGCATCCCCCGTCTGCACGTCGATGACGGTGGCGGCATGCTCGCTGCCGGTCGGCTGGCCGCGCCCGGCGACGAACGGCACGTTGTGCCACTCGCTCTGCATCGGCCACAGCTCGTAGCGGCGCTCGCTGAAGGTGCGGGCGTCGTAGCTCGGCCGGCCGGCGTCGACGATGACGGGCACCCCGTCGGAGGCGAGCAGGAAGCTGCCGACGTCGTTGTGGTTGTGGTGCTCGTTGTTGTGCCCGCCCTTGACCGCGACCGACAAGCCAGAAGACGAGCCCTCGAGCTGGCGGGCGACGAGCATCTGGGTGGACGGGAGCCAGGTCGCGGCGGGCGTCGGGGGAGTTGACGCCCTCGCCTGCAGCCAGGCCGCATCCGTCATGCCGCGCAGTACCCGGCCGAGCCCCTCGGCCTCGACGACCGCTGGCGAATCCGGACGCCGATGGGAGGCGGCGAACCGCTGCGCGTCGGGGTTGCCGGCGCGCACCGCGGCGCGGTGGAGGGAGTGCCAGGGCTGGTCGGCGCTCGGCTTCGCCTGTCCGTCTGCGGCGTTCACGAACCAGCCGGCGCCGAGGTGCATGCGGTGGGGGAAGGCCACGGTCTCGCGGAGCGCCCGGATGCTCGGCACAGGGTCGAGGCGGCCGCCGGTCGCGGAGGTGAGCAGGTCGAGGGCCTCGAGCAGGCGGCAGGCGCCGTTCCACCAGTAGGCGTAGCCCTCGTCGATGGCGCCGTCTTCGGGGAGCACGGCGACGTACCGGTCGAGTCCCTCGATGACGAGCGCGAGGATGCGGGCGCGCTCGTCGGCCTCCGTCGGGTCGTCGAGCAGGCGCAGCGCGGCGACGAGCACGTTGCCGTGGATCCACGGGTTCCAGTTGTGGGCGTCGCCGTCGAGGCCGAGCCAGTGCCAGTCGCGGCGGCGCGTGAACGGCTCGAAGACCCGCACGCGCGCCTCGTGGCGGATGCGGGCTCGCACGCCGGGGTAGCGGGCGTCGAGCTGGTCGCCCAGCAGCTGGTCGACCCAGGCCAGCTGGCCCACGACCTCGCCTGCTCCGAGGTCGAGGTACGGGTCGGTGACGGTGGCGAGGACCGAGCCGTGGCGCTGGAGCGTGTCGTCGTGGGCGGGCCAGCACCAGGAGCTCTGCTCGCAGAGGAGGGTGATGCCGTCGACGACGTCGCCGAGCATCGCCGGGTCGGCGGTGGCGGCCACGGCGACGCGGGTGAGGCGCTCCTGCCGCGCGAAGGCGGGCGTCTCCCAGGCGAGGCGGTCGCCGTCGCCGTGGTAGCGGGCTGCGTCGCTGGCGAGCGGCTGCGGCCAGGGGGTGCCGCGCTCAGTGCGGGCGCGCGCGCTCAGGGCGGCGAGTGTCATCGGGTCTGGTCCGTCCGGCTCCCACGAGGATGCGGGTGGCACGGGCAGGGCGTCGTTCGGGTCGGCGAGTATCGCGCGGAGGGCGGCTGCGAGATCGAGGTCGCCTCGAAGCCCGAGCTGCGCCGTGAAGGCGTGCAGCAGGGGAGCGCGAAGCGTCGGCCTAGGCCTGGTGTCTGTCATCGTTGACCTCTTTCACAAATCGATCGTAAACGATCATGCACGATCATAACCGCATTGTTGTGATCGAGAATGATTGCTACGCTCGGAAATGTCACCACCCCCGAGGAGACGGTTCGCCCTCCCTCGGACGGCAATTCAAAGGAGAATCCGTGTCCACTGCATTCACGCCCGCGTCGCCCGCCACCGCGGCGCAGTCAGCGTCGCAGTCGGCATGGACCCGCGACGACTGGACCGGCTACGCCGACCGCCTTCTTGCCGGAGCCATGGCCTGGGCCTCACCGGGCAAGGCGCGCATCACGCCTCCCGGCGCCGAGGGCGGCTACGGCCACGACATCGACGGCCTCGAGGGCTTCGCACGCACCTTCCTCCTCGCAGGATTCCGCATCGCCGGGGAGCGCGGCCAGGGCGTCGACGAGCTGATCTCCTTCTTCTCCGAGGGCATCCGAACCGGGGTCGACCCCGAGGCCGCGGACCGATGGGTGCGGCTCGAGGAGCACCCCCAGGCGAAGGTCGAGGCGGCGTCGCTCGCCCTCATCCTCGACCTCACCCGTCCCTGGATCTGGGACTCGCTCGACGAGCTCACGCAGCAGCGTGTCGTCGACTACTTCGCTCCCGCCGTCGGCGACGACACCTACCCGCGCACCAACTGGCTGTGGTTCCGCCTCGTCGTCCAGACCTTCCTCCGCTCGGTCGGCGGCCCGTGGTCGCCCGAGGACGTCACCGCGGACCTCGCGCTGCACGACTCGTTCGTGCGTGCCGACGGGTGGCTGTCCGACGGGGAAGAGCGCTCCTACGACCACTACGTCGGCTGGGCGCTGCACATCTACCCGGTGCTCTGGGCCCGGATGCGCGGCGCCGACGAGCTCGCAGGCGACCGCCTCGAGGGCGACGTCGCCGCGCTCGACCGCTTCCTGCAGGACGCCGTGCACCTCATCGGCGGCGACGGCTCGCCCCTGCTCCAGGGCCGCAGCCTCATCTACCGCTTCGCGGCGGCTGCCCCGTTCTGGGTCGGCGCGCTCGCGGAGGTCCCTTCCGTGTCGCTCGGCGCCCTTCGGCACGCGGCCGAGAAGGTCGTCACCCACTTCGACGAGCGCGGTGTTCCCGATGAGCGCGGCCTCCTCACGATGGGCTGGCACGGTGAATGGCGGCAGCTCGCGCAGGCCTACTCCGGGCCGGCCTCACCGTACTGGGCCTCCAAGGGACTCCTGGGTGTGCTGCTTCCCGCCGACCACCCCGTCTGGGCCGCCGAGGCCGAGCCACTCCCGGTTGAGCAGGGCGACTTCGTGCGCACGATCGCGGCCCCCGGCTGGGTGGTCACCGGCACGAGCCGCGACGGCATCGTTCGCATCGCCAACCACGGCACCGACCACGCGAAGCCGAACACCCTCGTCGGCGACTCGCCCCTCTACGCCCGCCTCGCCTACTCGAGCGCAACGAGCCCGCTGCTCGACGACCTCGCCTGGCACGAGCCCCTCGAGCAGTCGGTGGCGCTCGTCGACGGAACCGGCACGGCCACCCACCGCGCCGCGATGGAGCTCCTCAGCACGAGCGAGGACGGCGCCGCCGGAGTGGCCGCATCCACCTGGCTCGCCCACACGCTGCAGCCAGCACTGCAGCAGCAGCGTCACGGTTCGGGCCTCGACGGCGACGCGAGCGTCATCGCGCGGCTCACGGTCGTCTCCGTCGTCCGCGGCGCCGAGGAAGTGCGCCTCGCCCGGGTCACCGACACCGAGGCAGGGGTCGACGGGGCCGACTGGCGGCTCCGCTGGGGCGGCTGGCCCGTCACGAGCCGACAGGACGCGCAGGTCACGAGCGCGCTCCGCGGGCTGACGGCCGGCACGACGGCCCGGACCGTGACGAGGACGGATGCGAGCCCGCTCGGCGCATCCACCCGGGTCCCGATCCTCGACGCCCCCGTCGAACCGGACACCTGGGTCGCCGCGCACCTCACCCTCGCGGGCGCAGACCACACCCCCAGCAGCACCACCGGCGTCGAGCTCACCGAAGAGCGAGCCGCCATCACCTGGTCAGACGGAGCCCACAGCGCCGTCGACCTCACCAACTACCGCCTCTCGTAGCCCGGGCGTCGGTTCTCAGAGATTCGAAGCGGATCTCGTTCATTGCAGCAAAGGAGCAGCACCATGAAGAAGCGCACCATGATCGCCACTGCGGGCCTCGCCGCCGCCGCACTGGCCCTCACCGGATGCAGCGGTGGCGGGAGCGTCGACCCTGACGGCCCCATCACGCTGTCGGTGTCGGGCTGGAGCGTCGCATCCACCCCCGAGTTCCAGCTGCTCGCAGACGGCTTCACGGAGAAGTACCCCGACGTGACCGTCGAGGTCGTCGACTACGACCCCGCCGAGTACAACACCCTCATCACCGCGGACCTCGCGGCGGGCTCCGGGCCGGACATCATCACCCAGAAGGAGATCAAGTTCGTCACGACCTTCCAGGAGGGCGGACAGCTCCTCGACGTCTCCGATGTCGCGCTCCCCGAGGGCATCAGCGGTGCCGAGTCGTACAACATCGACGGCACGACGTGGGCGGTTCCCTACCGCCAGGACTCGTGGGTGCTCTACTACAACAAGGCCCTCTTCGACGCGGCAGGTGTCGCCTACCCCGACGGCAGCTGGACCTGGGATGACTACGTCGAGAACGCCGACCTCCTGACCACGAACCTCGCCGGTGCGGGTTCGACCGCCAAGGGCGCTCACCAGCACAGCTGGCAGTCGACCGTGCAGGGCTTCGCGAACGCGCAGGCCGGCGGCGACATCTTCAGCGGCGAGTACGACTACTTCGCGCCCTACTACGACAAGTCGCTCAAGCTCCAGGACGACGGCGCGCAGGCCTCCTTCAACACGGTCACGGCCAACAAGCTCACCTACCAGGGCGAGTTCGGCAAGCAGAAGGCCGCCATGATCCCCATGGGCTCGTGGTTCGTCGCGACCCTCATCTCGCAGCAGGCCTCCGGCGAAGCCGACGACTTCGAATGGGGCATCGCACCCGTCCCGCAGATGGATGCATCCACCACCGGCATGGACAACACTCCCGTCACGTTCGGTGACCCGGCAGGGTTCGGCATCAACGCCAACATCGACGAGGGCAAGACGCAGGCCGCCAAGGACTTCCTCGCCTACGCCGCGAGCGAAGAGGCGGCAACCAAGCTCGCTGGCATCGGCATCACGCCGGCGCTCCTGAGCGACCCCGTCGTCGAGGCGTACTTCGCCGTCGAGGGCGCCCCGCAGGACGAGCTCTCCGCGTTCGCCGTGCAGACGCACGAGACGCTCCCCGAGAGCCCGACCAACTCGAAGACCGCAGCCGTCCAGAACATCCTGAACGACATGCACTCCTCGATCCTCTCCGGTTCCAAGTCGGTGCAGGACTCCATCGCTGAAGCCGAAGGCCGCGTGGCCAACGAAGTCGGCCTCGACTAACCCCCTTGCCGTCGGTCGGCCGGTGCTCTCTCACCGGCCGACCGGCACCCTCTCTCCAGGAGAATCATGACCACCACCACGGAACCGACGCCGCCGTCGGCAGCCCCGCCGGAGTTGACAGCCGAGGCGCGCAAGCAGCGCAACCGCCTGCGACGGAAGACAACCCTCGTCGGGTGGAGCTTCATCCTGCCGAACTTCATCGGGTTCGCGACGCTGACGCTCGTGCCCGTCATCGTGATGTTCTACATGTCTCTCACGAACTGGAACATCTTCGGCACGTCCACGTTCATCGGCTTCGACAACTTCACGCGCCTCTTCAACGACGGCAGCTTCCAGGTCGCCTTCGGCAACACCATCTACTACTCGGTGCTGCACATCCCGCTCACGATCGTCGTGTCGCTGAGCCTCGCCCTGCTGCTCAACAACAAGCTCCGCGGCGTCGCGTTCTTCCGCACCGCCGCGTTCTTCCCCTACATCACGTCGATCGTCGCGATCGCGCTCGTCTGGAACCTGCTCTTCAGCCCGGACTTCGGCCCCATCAACGAGGGCCTGCGCCTCATCGGCATCGACAACCCGCCAGGCTGGCTCACCTCCACGGAGTGGGCGATGCCGGCGGTGGTCATCATCAGCACGTGGCGCGACATGGGCTACTACATGGTGCTCTTCCTCGCGGCCCTCCAGACGGTGCCGCCCGAGCTGCACGAGGCCGCCCGCGTCGACGGCGCCAACGCCTGGCAGCGCTTCTGGAACGTGACCCTCCCGTGCCTGCGCCCGACCATGTTCTTCGTCACCGTCATGCTGACGATCAACTCCTTCAAGATCTTCGACCTCATCCTCGTGCTCACCGAGGGCGGGCCGGGACAGTCCACGACTGTCATCTCACAGTTCATCTACCGCAAGGGCTTCGAGGAGAACGAGTTCGGATACGCGTCAGCGGCCTCCGTCGTGCTGTTCTTCCTCTGCATCGTCGTGACGATCATCCAGTTCCTGTGGAACAAGCGGAAGGACAACTGATGTCCCAGACCATGGCAGTCGTCCTCCCGGAAGAGGACTCACGTCGCCTCCTCATCGACCCGCCCGCGCACCCCGCGGCAGCCGGCAAGAAGAAGAAGGCCGGGCTCGCGAAGGCGCTGCTCTACATCGCGCTGATCATCGCCGCGGCAGCCATGCTCACGCCGTTCTTCTGGATGATCATGAGCTCCCTCAAAGACGCGAACGCGGTCTTCTCGGTGCCGGTCAGATGGATCCCCGAGGTCTTCGTCTGGCAGAACTACGTCGACATCTGGACCAAGTCGGACATCATGACCTGGATCGGCAACACGCTGTTCCTGTCGGTCACCGTCACGGCGCTGCAGGTGCTCACCGGCTCGTTCGCCGCCTACGGCTTCTCGCGAGTGAAGTTCCCCGGCCGCGATGCGCTGTTCCTGCTCTACGTCGGAACGATCGCCGTGCCGTGGCAGTCGTACATGATCCCGCAGTTCATCATGCTCTCGAACGCGAACCTCTCGAACACGCTCTGGGCGATCATCCTGCTGCAGGCCTTCGGCGCCTTCGGCGTGTTCCTCATGAAGCAGTTCTACGAGTCCATCCCCATGGAGCTCTCCGAGGCAGCACGCCTCGACGGCCTCAGCGAGTACGGAATCTGGCGGCGCATCATGCTGCCGCTCTCGATTCCCGCCATCGCCAGCCTCTCGCTGCTCACCTTCGTGAACACGTGGAACGACTACCTCGGACCGCTCATCTACCTGCGCGACCCGAGCCTCTGGACCATGCAGCTCGGTCTGAAGAACTTCGTCTCCAGCCTGTACGACGTCGACTACGGCGTGCTCTTCGCGGGGCTCACGATCTCGGTCATCCCGATCGCCATCGTCTTCCTCCTCGGCCAGCGGTACTTCGTCGAAGGCGTCGCCACGAGCGGACTGAAGGGCTGATCATGAAGCGCATCCCGCACAGCATCTACTCGACGGCGTTCAACGTCGCGTACCTCGCCCTCGGCGTGAACGCCATGCTCGCCATCATGAGCCTGCCGTTTCTCGTGCTGCTCGTGACGACGGACCCATCGCTGTCGTGGCCGCTGCTCGCGGCGAGCGCGGCACTCACGGGCCCGGGCATCGCCGGTGCATTCGCGACCTTCCGCGCGCATGCCGAGGGCGACAGTGACGTGATCCGCGCGTTCCTCCGCGGTGTTCGCCGCACCTGGAAGCGTGCACTCGTGATCTCGGCGGTCACCTCCGCCGTCGTCACGGTCGCGCTCGTGGACGTGTTCGTCCTCGTTCCCACCGGCATCGGCGTCCTCATCGTCCCGCTGCTGGCCGTCGTCGCGATCCTGACGCTCGCGACCGCAGCGGTGTCGCTCGTCGCCATCACGCAGGCCGACGACACGCGCCTGCTCGTGCTGGTGCGCGCATCCCTCTTCCTCGCCGTGCGCCGCTGGCCGATGACCTTCGCGTCCTTCGCGATCGTCGCCGTCCAGGCCGCGGTGCTCACCGCGGCCCCGGCCATCGCCATCGGGCTCTCGGCCGCCGCCTGCCTCTACGTCGTCTGGGCTGGCGGCCGCTACACCCTGCAGCAGACCCCGGCACACGCCGCGGCCTGACGGACACCACGAACTCACTCGAAGGAATTCCCATGACTTTCGCGCCCGCATCCACGACCGTGGAGAACGCGCTGGCAGCGGCCACCGAAACCGTCCGACGCAACATCGTCGCGTTCGGCGCCGCCTACCCTGACGACACGACCACCGACGGCCGCTACCTGCTGCGACCCGCGACCGAGGCATTCGCCGAGGGAGCCAACCGCGGCTGGACGACGAGCTTCTGGCCGGGCATGATGTGGCTCGCCGGCGATGTCACCGGCGACGCGGCCTTCCACGAAGCCGCCCTCGCACACGCCGCCGACTTCGAGCGCCGCCTCTACGGGGACGAGGACCTCGAGACCCACGACCTCGGATTCCTCTACTCGCTCTCGGTCGTCACCGCGTGGAAGCAGACCGGCGATGAGCGCTGGCGCACCGCCGGGATCAAGGCGGGGGAGCGGCTCATGACGCGCTTCCTCGAGCCTGCCGGGATCCTGCAGGCCTGGGGGGACCTCAGCGACCCAGCGCAGCGTGGCCGCGCCATCATCGACAGCCTCATGAACATGCCGCTGCTCACGTGGGTCGGCGAGCAGACGGGCGACCCCCGATACGCGGATGCGGTCCGCCGCCACACGGAGCAGCTGCGCACGCAGATCTTCCGCGCCGACGACTCCACGTTCCACACGTTCTACTGGGACGCGGAGACCGGCGAGCCCCTGCGCGGGGGCACCGAGCAGGGCGCGTTCGACGAGTCGTGCTGGGCGCGCGGGGAAGCCTGGGGCATCTACGGCTTCGCGCTCAACTCGCAGGCCGTTGGCGACCCGAGGCAGCTCGAGGCTGCCTGGAGGTGCGCCGACTACTACCTCGCGCACCTGCCGAGCGACGGCATCCCCTACTGGGACCTCGTCTACACCGAGGGCAGCGACGCTCCCCGCGACAGCTCTGCCGCCGCGATCGCCGCCTGCGGGTTCTTCGAGCTCGCCGCGGTCGAGCCGGACCCCGAGCGGTCGGCGCGCGCCCGCGCAGCCGCGTACGCGCAGCTCGACGCGCTCATCGCCGAGGCCACGCCGCGGCCGGCCGAGTCCTCTGACGCGCTCCTCCTGCACGGGGTGTACGACATGCCGAAGCTCGTGGGCGTCGACGAGGGAACACTCTGGGGCGACTACTTCTTCCTGGAGGCGCTGACGCGCGCGTCGCGTCCCGACTGGCAGCGGTACTGGTGAGCGGGGGAGCAGGCGCATGAGAATCGTCACCTGGGATCGTGCCGGGCAGAGCGTGCCCGCGGCCCTCGTCGAGTCGCCAGAGGGTGATCGGCTCCTCGACCTGGCCGGTCTCGTCGCATCGACACTCGAGCTGCTCTCCGACGAGCAGCTGCTCGCGGATGCACGCGCCGCGGTCGCGTCGGCCGACGTCAGTGGCCTGCCGCTGCGCGACGGGGAGCGACTGCTCGCGCCCGTGACGCCGCGGGTGCTGCTCTGCGTCGGCTACAACTACCGCGGCCATGTGGTCGCGGGCGGGGAGGGACAGCCTGACCCCGAACGCCCCGACGTGTTCGTGAAGACCGCGAACACGCTGCTCGGACCAGACGACGCCGTCACGCTGCCCCCACAGAGCAGCGACGTGGACTACGAGGGCGAGATCGGTCTGGTCATCGGACGGGCGGCGCACGCCGTATCCGCCGAGGACGCGCTGGCGCACGTCGCCGGCTACACCCTCGTCAACGACGTGTCTGCCCGTGACTGGCAGAACCGCACCAGCCAGTGGACGCTCGGGAAGTGCTTCGACGGCTTCGCGCCGCTCGGGCCCGCCATCGTGACGGCGGACGAGATCGACGACCCCGCAGACCTGCTCGTCGAGGTCATCCGGGACGGCGAGACGACCGTGTCGCAGAGCACGTCGACCCTCATCTTCCCGTTCGCGGAGCTCGTCTCGTACATCTCGCAGTCCATCACGCTCCAGCCGGGTGACGTCATCGCGACGGGCACCCCGCAGAAGCTGCCGGATGCACTCCGCGACCACCGCGCCGTCGCCGACGGCGACTCGGTGCGCATCCGAGTCGAGGGGATCGGCGAGCTCACGACGGTGTTCGCGAGCTAGGTCGTCTCGGCGGCACGGGAGATCACGCGAAGGTCCCGGCAGCGAGGCTCACGCCGCCGATGACGACGCTCAGGCTGCCCAGCGTCGCCAGGATCACGCTGAGCGCCTGCAGCCTGCGCTTCGAGGAGTCCTGCCGTCGAGCTGCGAGCACCGCCGCCACGATCATGAGCGCGAAGAGCGCAGCACCGCAGGCGAGGAGCATCCACCCGACGAGCTGCAGGACCGTGTCTGGCTGGTGAACCACGCAGCGACCGTCGCCTGTCCGGCCTACGCCGACGACGGGCGGTCGGCGGCGCGTGCATCGGGGGATGGGCCGCGGGGCGTGGTGGGGGACACCGGCACTCCTTCGTGGTGAGGCCAACAAGCCTAGGCGCGGCCCTCTTCTCGAGAGAAAGGTTCTCGAGGTGAAAGGCGAGGTGAAATCGGCGTGGATGCACACAGAACCGAGATCTGCCGTGGAGCATGATGACGTCATGCGCGTCTCTCCAACAGCCCTGCTCCTCGTCGTGAGTGTGTTCGTCCTCAGCGGATGCGCGCAGGGCGGGGTGGTGGAATACACCGCGTCGTACGTGCCCCTCCCGCCGACAAACGGCACCTTCGACTACCAGCTCGGCGAGCCCTACGAGATCGACGGTGGCCTCGACGTCGTAGCCCGAGACTCCACTGCCGCCCCCGACTCCGGGGCGTACAGCATCTGCTACGTGAACGGCTTCCAGACGCAGCCCGGGGAATCTGCCACCTGGCTCGACGAACGCAGCGAGCTGCTGCTCCACGACGACGCCGGTCAGCCGGTCGTCGACCCGGACTGGCCCGACGAGTACATCCTCGACCCGTCGACGGCCGAGCAGCGCGACGGCATCCTCGCCGTGATGGCCCCGATCATCACGGGCTGCGCCGAGTCGGGCTTCGACGCCGTCGAGATCGACAACCTCGACACCTTCACGCGCTTCGACGCGTCCACGAGCGGTGGGGGAGCCGGCATCGACGAGAGAGGGGCACTCGAGCTCGCGGCGGCCTACGTCGAAGCCGCCCACACTGCTGGCCTCGCGATCGGGCAGAAGAACACGGCAGAGCTCGCCGATCGCGGCCGAGCCGAGCTGGGCTTCGACTTCGCCGTCGCGGAGGAGTGCGGTGTGTACGGGGAATGCGCCGCGTACTCGAGCGCCTACGGCGATCTCGTCCTGCAGATCGAGTACACCGATGCTCTCGCAGGAACACCTGAGGAGGTCTGCGCTGACGACAGCCGCGCTCCGCTCACGGTCATCCGCGACCGTGATCTCCTCGCACCGGACGTGCCTGACTACTTCCGGATGCAGTGCTGAGTCCTCCTCCGCGCCTGGAGGTCACTCCCCGTCGGGGGAGTCCCTCAGACCAGGGCCGACCCCGACGCGTTCTCGGAAGCGTCCTCAGACGCGCTCTCCGGGCCATCCTCCGAGGTCGGCTGTGCGCCCTGGACTCCTCCGGTCTGCGCCTCGGCCTGACCTGACTCTTCTGCGCTTGCCCGGCGGAACATGCGGAGATTCCTGAACCCGCTGTAGGCGGCTGCTGCCTTCAGGTCCTGCACCGTCGGGTCGCCTGTTCCGAGGAAGTCCTCCGCCAACGCGAGACGGGTCTCGCGCAGGAGCCTCGCGGGCGTCGTGCCCGTCTCCCTGAACACCCTGTGCAGGTGCGACTGCGAGATGCCCAGCTGCTGGCCGAGATCGACCACCGAGAAGTTCGCGTCGTGGGCCTGCTCCGCGATCAGCCGGTGCGCGCGCATCAGCAGGGTCTTCGAGGGGCCGGCCACGGTGCTCTCGCGAATCGACGAGCGCAGCACGGCGATCACCAGGTTCTCGATCGCGGTCCGCCAGGCGGGGAACCCCGGGTTGTCCTCGTCGATCGAGCCGTCAAGCGACGCCATGGCGGCGCTGGTCAGGACCTTGCGCAGGTGCGCGTTCGGTGTGCGCGGGCCGGTGTAGTTGAGCTCGTTCCCAAGCACCGCCTTGATCTTCGACCGTCGGATCCCGAACAGGAGTCGAGTCGAGGCGTCCGAGGATTCGACGCGCATGGGCTCCGAGGACTCGTGGACGTAGAACGGCGACGGCACGGAACCCTCGGACTCGTTCTGACCGTTCAGCCTCGACGTGCCGCGCATCGCGAAGCTCAGGAAGACCAAGCCGTTGTCGTCCTGGGGGCGCGGCTTGATCTGGACCACCATCGGGGTCACCCAGATGCGGCCGATGACGATCGTGGGGCACGTCGCGAGGTCGGCGAAGATCTTCACTTCGCCGTCCGCTGAGACGACCTGGAGGCCACGTGACTGGAGCCAATCGACGGCCCTCTCACCACGAAGTGCGACATCGAGCTCCGAGATCACGCCTGTCATCTCCTTTCCGACTCACATCACGGCGGGCTTCGGTGGAACGGGGAGAACCCCTGCTGTGACCGCGGAAGGATCTGCGGGTTGAACGAAGCTGTATCGAGTCTCACTCTTTGCCGCATCACCAGAAAATACGTCGCACTTTTCGGCGGGAGATGCCATGTTCTGGCGATTGTCGTGGACTGCTGCTCGGGTCTCGCGACGGAGACGTGCTTCAGTCCCGAGCATGTGCCTCGGACATGTTGGTGTTCGCAGACTCGGGCGGATTCGGTGATGCGTGGATCCGGATGCGGAGACGCAGATCGCCCCGCGCATCCAGTCGGATGCGCGGGGCGAGGAGGCGGAGCGGCCCTGTTATCGCCCGGTGGGCTGGTACTCGCTGACGGTGTCGGTCACGAGGTGCTTCTTGAGCTCCCCGATGCTGACCGTGTCGAGGAATACGACCGACTGGTCGCCGACCATGCCGGTGCCGTTGGTCGGCAGGGTGAAGCTGCGCACGTTGCTCCCGCGGATGTCCCGCATCGAGAGGCCGAGGTTGAGCATGGTCTGCAGGTCGAAGGTGCTGTCGACCGCGATGAAGGGGGAGAACTTCGTGATGATCTCCTGCACCTTGCCCGGGTTCGTCAGGGTCTCCGCCGTGAGCATCTTGTCGAGCACCGCCTTGACCCAGGCCTGCTGGTTCCGCACGCGCTGGTAGTCGCCGTCGGTGAAGGCGTAGCGCTCTCGCACGAAGGCGAGCGCTTCATCGCCCGTCAGCGTGATGGGCCCGGCCTCGAAGGTCTTGCCCTGCATGTGCGACGAGTTGAAGGCGACGTCGTTGTTGATGGTGACGCCACCGAGCGCATCCGTGATGCCCGCGAAGCCGTCGAAGTCGACCACCCCGACGTGGTCGATGCGGAGTCCGAGCAGGCCCTCGACCGTCTGGACGACGAGCGGCACGCCACCGAAGGACAGCGCCGCGTTGATCTTGGCCTCGCCGTGGCCCGGGATCGCGAGCCAGCTGTCGCGCATGATGGAGATGACCTGCACGTCGCTGCGATCGGCGGGGATGTGCACGAGCATCATCGTGTCGCTGCGGCTGCCGAGGTCGGTCATGATCGATGTGCTCCCGCTGACGCGCGAGTCACTTCCGAGCAGGAGGATGTTCATGGGCGAGCCCGCCTCGGTGACGACCTGCTCCGGGCGTCCCTCGTAGTCTCCGGGGAGGGCGTCATCGATCTTCTCGATGTTGTTGAACGCCTGGTTCACGTTCCACCAGATGATGCCGGCACCTGCCACTGCGACGATGAGGACGCCCACGAGTGTCCACAGCAGGATCTTCGGCCCACGACGCTTCTTCTTGCCGTGCTCGCGTGCCGCGCGGCGTGTGCCGCCGGAACCGCTATCGGCCTCGTGCTCGAAGAGATCTGTGAGGGCGTCGTCGTCGCTTCGAGGGCGCGACGAAGGCTGTCCTGGGGTCTGCTCCATGCAGGCGAGTATGACACGGCGCAAGTTTCGAGCACGAGTCGGGCCGAGCGATGTCTCGCTTCCCTGAAATGAAACCCAAATGCACAACAAGTGTGTTTCGGTCAGGAAAACACGCCAGAGATGCGGAAAAAATACCTGGGTGACCCTTTTGTTATGCGGGAACGTTGAGATAGTCTCAGCTAGCACCCAGGATCTCTACGATGAGCCCACAGGCCCATACAGAGCGTGGCCCGTGGCCACGGAGACCCGAAGCGCATTCCCGGAACCGACGCGGTCTGCGCACCAAGAAGTACTCATCTCTTATTGGAGCACACGTGACGCCACCCACCTCAGGGCCCGCTACCTCGCAGATCCCAGTCGCAACCGCGACTGACGATTCGCGAGACAGCGACATGCTGCCCTCGGTCGAACCGCACTTCGCGCAGACCTCCTCAGAACAGAACGCTCGGGTCCAGCGAAGCAACAAACGCCGCGCCAACTGGCGCCAGGGGTACGCGCAGCTCCTCGTTCTGACCGACCTCGCCATTCTGGCGGTCGTCATGGTGGGAGCCCAGCTCGTCTGGCTCGGCGGCGGCAACGCGGCCGTTCCCGCCGGCGGCAGCGGCTTCATCAGCAGCGAAGTGTCCTACTGGCTCGTCTCAACCGTCATCGTCGTCGGCTGGGCCTGGATGCTCTCCCTCTTCGACACCCGTGACTACCGCATCCTGGGCTCAGGGTTCGAGGAGTACCGCGGCATCTTCAACGCCTCGCTCATGCTCGCGGGAATCGTCTCGATCTTCGCCTACCTCTCGGCATTCGAGCTTGCCCGTGGATACGTGCTCATCGCCTTCCCGGTCGGCACCGTCGCGCTCCTCCTCTCCCGCTGGATCGGTCGCCAGTGGCTCGTCCGCCAGCGCAAGGGCGGAAACCTGCAGGCACGTGTGCTGCTCGTCGGCTCGCGCTACTCGGTGCTCGACCTCAACCGCGACCTCTCGCGTCGTGAAGCCGCCGGCTACAACGTCGTCGGCGCCTGCCTCATCGACGGCAAGAGCGGCGAGCTCGACCCCAACTCTCCCGACTTCCTGCCGGGAACGGATGTCCCCATCGGCGGCAACCCGGAGGACCTGGCAGGCTCGCTCGACGCCATCGGCGCCGACACCGTCGTCATCGCAGGCAACGACGTCACCTCGACGCAGTGGCTTCGCGAAGTCGGCTGGGACCTCGACCCGGACCGCCACTTCCTCATCGTCGCGCCAGGCCTGCTCGACGTGGGTGGCCCGCGCATCGTCACGCGCCCGGTCGCCGGCCTGCCGCTGCTGCACGTCGACTCCCCGAAGTTCACGCGCATGGGGCTCCTGCTCAAGCGCGCCTTCGACATCCTCGTCTCCGGCCTCCTCATCCTCGTCCTCTCGCCCCTCCTGGTCGGAACGGCGATCGCCGTGGCCGTCACCTCGCCTGGCGGCGTGTTCTTCAAGCAGGAGCGCGTTGGCTACAGCGGCGGCCGGTTCACGATGTGGAAGTTCCGCAGCATGCGAGCCGACGCCGAAGAGGTGCTGAAGAAGCTGCAGAGCGAGCGCCGCGACGCGGGCAACGACATCCTCTTCAAGATGAAGGACGACCCTCGCATCACGAAGGTCGGCAAGTTCATCCGTCGCTACTCGATCGACGAGCTCCCGCAGCTGTTCAACGTCTTCGGCGGCTCCATGTCGCTGGTCGGCCCCCGTCCGCCGCTGGACCGAGAGGTCAAGCAGTACGAAGACCACGTGCACCGTCGCTTCATGGTGAAGCCCGGCATCACGGGCCTCTGGCAGGTGAGCGGACGCTCCAACCTGACCTGGGAGGAGACGGTGCGCCTCGACCTCTACTACGTCGAGAACTGGTCCATGGCCGGCGACTTCGTCATCCTCTTCCGCACGGCTCGTGCAGTCGTCGCCAGTGAGGGCGCCTACTAGGGCGAATCACGCGCAGTGAGCAGCGGCGACCCACCAGGTGGGTCGCCGCTGCTTCTTTGTGTGCGCCGGTCTGTTGCACGCAGTGGATCTCAGCCGAACAGTAGGCTGGCAGGATGGATCAGGCAATAGGCGATCAGCGTCGTGAGAGCGAGCAGCTCTTCGAGGCCGTGATCACCCCGGCGCCTGCTCTGGCCCTCGTCCGCGACGATGAGAGCGGAGACCTGACCGTCCTGTCGCTCGTCGACACGAGCTGCAAGCCGCTGGTGCTCAGCGGGACGGCGGCCGTCATCTGGGATGAGCTCGACGGCGTCCGCTCGCTGAAGCTCATCGTGCGCGAGCTCTCGGCCGACTACGGGCTCGACGAGCAGGTCATCGGCGAGCAGGTGCTCGGCTTCGTGACGCAGCTGCTGGACGCCCACCTGCTGCAGATCCTCGACTCGCACACCTCCGCGTAGCAGTCGCGACGTACGCCGTCAGCATCGGGGTGGCCGACGCCGCTAGCGCTTGTCGAACGCCTTGAGATCGCGCCTGGCCTGCACAAGACCGTGCAGCCCTCGGCTCGCTCGCTTCCACCAGGCCCTGACGACGCTGATCGTGCCGTTGCGCAGCTCGGGGTCGATGGCCGCGAGATCCGCGCGAGAGGGGAAGAACGCGCGGGCCGCGATGCCCGGCTTCTCGAGGAGGGGAGCCCGCTGCAGCTTGAGCATCCAGCCCGTCATCGCGTGCTCGGCCTTGGCGTTGAGACGCCACAGGCGCAGCGCCTCGCTGGCGTTCGAGTTCGGGACGAGCGGGACATCGTGTCCGAGGTCTGTGAGGAAGCGTCGCGCGGTCTGCGTCGAGTCCGTTCCGACCGCGTCCTGCAGGATCTGCTCCGTGAGGGACGCGGTCGAGCGCGCGTCCGAGACGAACTGCGTGTCGGAGCCATCCATCTTCTTCAGCGCGCTGACGAGCTCGCTGTACTCGGTCATCTGGCGGGAGTCCGCTGAGACCTGGCCCTCCTCGCGGAGGGAGTGCAGCGCGAGGACGAGGGCGCTGCCCGCCCGATCGGGAGTGTCGATGGGGTGGCCGGCCACGGTGACCTGGATGTGGTGCGCCCACAGACGATCGAATGCCTCCTGCGGCCTGCCGAGGAAACCAGGCCAGTAGTGATGCACGTCGATGTCGTTCGGCCAGGACTCGTGGATGAGGGTGCGCGAGTGCTGCTCGAGCAGCTTCGGGAAGTCGGGCCAAGGGCGAGGGCGCCACCCGTACGCCTGGAGCGCTTCGATGAGGTCCTTCGCGCGGTCGGGCTCGACGATGATGTCGACGTCGGTGGAGTACCGGCGAGTGCGCAGTCCGAGATCGGCGGAGATCGGCCCCTTGATGACGAGCATGCGGATGCCCTGCTCGCGGGCGACATGCTGCGTGAGCGCCGTCGACAGCGCGACTCCATCGTTCACCGAGAACGCGATGGTCGCGGCGTCCGGGGACGCGGCTGCTGCGGTCACTGGGGTCCTTAGATCTGCGTCGCGAGCCGAGAGAACTCGCAAGAGCGAGCATATCGAGGTCTGCGAGTGTGTGGGCGTGCACTTCCGAGGCGTCGGACGGCACGTTCGGACCGCCTCGAAGGTGTGCTCGAAGCCTCCCTTTCGGGCGACAGCTCGAGGCGCGGGAATGGGGAGTGCTCCCCTGAGCCGTTCCAGGCCGCGCCTGCTTGGTACAGTTGCCAGCATGACGAGAACACTGCGCCTGAATCCACTTGGCGTAGACGTAGAACTTCGCCTCGATGAGAGCATCTCGGCGGAGTTCGAGGCGGATCTGCGGGAGTCCTGGGCCGACGTGACTGGCCAGCCCGGGGAAGGTGAGCCTGACGAATCACATCGTCTTGCGCTCGCTCCCTTGAGCGAACCCGAGGCGACCGACGTGGTGAGCGGTTCGGCAGCCGATCTGGCCTCGCAGATCTCGACCACGGTGACGCTCGACGCGATCGAGCACAACGGCGGTCGCCTCGTGATGCTCCACGCGGCGGGTGTCGCGCTCGACGACGGTCGGGTCATCGCGTTCGTCGGTCCTTCTGGGCGCGGCAAGACGACCCTCGCGAAGACCCTCGGCCGCGAATTCGGCTATGTCACCGACGAGACCCTCGCCGTCGACTTCGACGGCACCGTCCTGCCGTACCGCAAGCCGCTCTCGGTCATCGTCGACTCGGCTCGGCCCAAGGCGCAGCTCTCACCCGCGAAGCTCGGGCTGCGCCCCCTCCCGCAGGCGCCGCTCAAGATCGCCGCGATCGTGCTCCTGCACCGTGTCGACGAGCACGAGCTCGTCGACGGCCCGCAGCTCTCGCCAGTGGCGACCGGCAGTGCGATCGGCTCGATGGTCCCGGAGCTGAGCTACCTGCCCGCCCTGCCGGATCCGCTGGTGCAGCTTGCGGAGCTCATTGACGCCACCGACGGCGTGCGACGGGTCACGTATTCAGAGGCCTCGCAGGTCGTTGCGCTGGTCCCCGAGATCCTCGCCGCTCAGGGCGACCTCCAGCCGTGGACATCGGGTCACAGCGTGGCAGACACGAGGACACCCTCGGCCACCGTCCGAGAGGACTCCTACCGACGCGCCTCTGGCGTCCACTGGCTGCTGTTCGAGAACGAGGCGGTCACGCTCGAATCGCGCATCGTCAGGCAACTGGCCGGCATCGCGCCTGGTCTGTGGGAGCTTCTCGGCGACTGGACGACCCTCACGAGCCTCACAGCTGCGCTCATCGAGCAGTACGGTGAGGTCCCGGACGCGCGTCACCTGGTGCAGGTGGCCCTCGAAGGTCTCGTGGAGGCGAATCTCGTCGAACGCGTGCAAGCCGCGGTCGTCGGCAATACGGCGGGTCAGTGAGCGACGGCGACCTCGCGGACGCCCCTGGCAGACGGGCGCCGCGATCGCGGTTGCGACGTGTGACGTCGCATCCGCTCTTCCATCTCGTCGCCGCGTTCGCGGTCCTCGCGCTCGTGCAGGCGTTCTTCGTCAAGGTGTACGCCATCCCGTCCGCCTCCATGGACGACACGCTCGCCGTCGGCGACCGCATCCTGGTCAATCGCCTCGCGTACCTGGGTGACGCCGAACCGATCACGGGTGACATCGTCGTGTTCGCGGCCTCTGACACGTGGGACGAGGCGCCGCCCGAGGCTCCCAGCGATCCGCTGCGATTCGCCGCACGCGTGGTGGGGGAGGTCTTCGGCATCGGCCAGGGCTTCTCGCACATCCTCGTGAAGCGCGTCATCGCGACCGGAGGTCAGACGATGGCGGTCGACCCGGCGACAGGTGGCATCGTCGTGGACGGAACCGTGCTCGACGAGAGCTCCTACGTCGACCTCGACTTCGAGTTCGTGCCAGGCACGCTCGACTGCTCCACGTCTCCCGCCTCGTTGCGCTGCTTCGACGAGTTCACCGTGCCGGAAGGCCAGATCGTGGTCCTCGGAGACAACCGCACCAACTCCTCCGATTCGCTCGCCGCGTGCCGCGGCGGAGGAGTGGACGCCTCCTGCCTGCGCACGGTCCGCGACGACGACGTCGTGGGCGAGGTCTTCTCCATCGTGTGGCCGCTTCCGCGGTTCGGCGCCGTCTGACCCGTCAGCGGCCCGGCGCGGTGGGCGCGGCATCTGCTGCCGTTTCGTGCCCCACTTGCGCCAGAATCTCCCTTTCGCGTGAGCGGTATCCGCGTTCGCAGCACAATGGACGTGCTGTCGCGATGCTGGCGCCTGGGGGCACCGGCCGCCGCTTCGCGGCGCAGGTCGGGTCTCGTGTCTGGGGAGACGCGTCCCGGCCCAGACGCTTCCAGCTCGGCCCCCTGCGCTGGAAGCACAGCGCCCGACCCGCCTCGTGCGGGTCGGGCGCTTCGTCGTCTCGTGCGCTGCCGGACGCTGCCGGGTCGGCGACCTAGCTGACGCGCTGCTGGATGGGGAAGAGCGCCCCTTCGACCTCCGGGCCCGCTGCCGCCTGACGGACGAGCCAGTCAGAGTGTCGCTGCGAGTAGATCCCGAGGCCGATGCCGATGGCGATGAAGGTCGGGAGGGTGATGAACACCTCTCCGAGACGGAACGAGCAGAGCAGGATGACGATCGTCGCGGCCTCGACGATGCGGGCTTCAGGCGTCTGCTTGCCCTTCCCCAGGAACTGGAATCCAGCGAACGCGAGGAGCGCGAGGATGGCGAGCAGGAAGGCGTAGCCGCCCTCCGTGATGAGGCCCCAGTAGGAGTTGTGGAAGAACCAGACATCCCCGGCGACCTCGGTGGTCGCCTCTCCGAGTCCGTGGCCGTACCAGGGCGCGGCCAGTGTCTTCTCGAGCGATGCGGCATCGATTCGGTCGCGCAGCTCGTCCGATCCGGAACGTGCGGCGTAGGCGCCGACCTGCGAGAGGTTGTTCTCTGCATAGAAGAACCCGCCGAGCAGCACTCCGGCGAGGACGACGCGGAAGAACGGGCCGAGGAAGCGCGCGAGGACCAGCCAGATGATGGCTGCCGCGAGTGCGGCCATCGAGGTCCGAGAGTCGGTCAGCACCACTGCCCCCAGGCCGAGGCCGGTGAGGGCGATTCGGGTCCAGAGGCGCCTGTAGATCAGGAAGAGGAGCACGGTCATGATCGCGTACGTGAATCCGGCGACGTTCTTGTCGTTGAGGAAGCCGGTGAGGAGCCCGCCGTAGGTGTCCGGGGCGAGCCCCGCGTAGAAGAGCGGGATGTTGGCGAGCAGCCCGACCGAGAATCCCTTGAGGCCCGAGACGATGTCGATGCGTCCGCTGGCGATGAAGCCGGCAAGGAAGAACAGGATGAGGATTCGGCCGAGGCGGGTGATGTCTGCCTGAGTCGGGCCCGTCGCGATCGCAACGATGGCGAGGAACGTGACGAGGAGGACGCTGATCGCCGCGAACCAGGTCGTGCCGCTCAGCTGCCTGGTGGGCCGGCGGAAGGCGGCGACGGCGACGAGGAGCAGTCCGGCGACGTCGTTCACGGGGAGCCCGATGCCGGGTGTCGCGATGCGGACGACGAAGAACATCATCAGCACGGCATCGATGATGCGAGTGCTGCCGACGGCAAAGATGGAATCTCGAACGAAGTCCGGAGTTTTGCTGATGGCCCCTGCCAACGGAGAATGCTCTGTCACGTTCCGATGCTACGGTGTTTGCCGGTGCTGTCCAACAGCGCCGCTGCAGAGCGGTTCCGGGGGGGAAGTGATTCTGCGGGATCGTTGCTCCTCGGCCACAGGGCTGAGCCGGCCTGCATAGAATGTGGGGAGTCGGGTTTCTGGAATTCCAGGATCCGCATTCGGGGAATCTGCATTTCACCTCCCATTGGTGGCCCATGAACGAAAACCGAGGTGGTGGAATGCGCGCGACTGGCTCTCCGCGTCCCCGCGTCGCGATCGCCCACGACTACATCACGCAGCGCGGAGGCGCCGAACGTGTTGTGCTCTCCCTCAGCCGAGCGTTCCCCGAGGCGCAGGTCTTCACGACGCTCTACGAGCCGGAGACGACGTTCCCCGAGTTCCGCGACATCGACATCGTCACGTCCCCGCTGAACAAGGTCGGGCCGCTCCGGAGAGACCACCGCAAGGCGCTGCCGCTCCTGGCGGCCGCGAGTTCCGGCATGCACATCGACGCCGACGTCGTCATCGCATCGACAACCGGGTGGGCGCACGGGTTTCGAACCACCGGAAGAACGATCGCGTACTGCCATTCGCCCGCCCGCTATCTCTACCTGAGCGACCAGTACCTCGGTGGCGCTGGCCGTCTCTCCCCTGCGCGAATGGGCCTGCGCATGCTCACGCCGTTCCTCAAGCGCTGGGACCAGAAGGCGGCAGCCAGCGTCGATACCTACCTCACGAACTCGTCCATCGTGCAGCAGCGAGTCTCCGATGTGTACGGGCGTTCGTCAGAGCTGCTCTTCCCACCGCACAGCGTCGACATCAGCGGGCCGAGAACCGCAATGCCAGAACTCGCTGACTTCGTCGGCGGCGGTGGGCACCTCCTGCTCGTGTCGCGCCTGCTTCCCTACAAGAACGTGGACGCCGCGATCCGAGCCGTGGCGGGCCTGCCGAACGAGCGCCTCGTCATCGTCGGTGACGGTCCCCAGCGGGCTGAGCTGTCGGCGATGCTGCCGGACAACGTCCGCCTCGTCTCCGGCATCAGCGACGAGCACCTTCGCTGGCTGTACGCCAGGAGCCGCGCGCTGATCGCGCCATCGCATGAAGACTTCGGACTGACCGTGATCGAGGCGGCGGCGTGGGGCAAGCCCAGCATCGCCCTCCGGGCCGGCGGGTACCTCGACACCGTGCGCGAAGGGGCCACTGGACGCTTCTTCGACGTGCCGACCGCCGCCGCGATCGCGGACGCCGTCGCGGCCTCGCGCTTCCAGGTCTGGGACGTCGCGGCCATCAAGGCCCACGCCCACGGATTCTCCGAACAGGCATTCGCGCGGCGGCTGCACGAACTCGTCGACGAAGCGGCCACGCGCCGTGGGGAGAAGTGACATGCGCGTGTCGCGCGATGCCGCATCCCTGGACCGCATGAACGGCCAGCGGATGGCGTTCGGTGCGTCCAGTTGTTACTGTGAGTTGTCCTCGCGCACGGGTCTCATGCCCGTGCGCGGAATGTTGTGTCTAGGAGAGGCGTACGCGCTGTGACGGTACTCGATTTCTTGCGTCTCACCGGCAAGAGCTGGAAGATCCTCGCTATCGGGGTCATCGTCGGGCTGCTGGCCGCGTTCGGCTACACGCAGATCCAGCCGAAGGTCTACGAAGCCGACTCCGCAGGATTCGTCATCGCCGGCAGCTCCGGAGAGTTCTCGTCCATCGACGGCTCGGAGCAGGCGATCACCAAGGCGAACTCGTACCTTCCCCTCATCACGAGCCAGCCCGTGTACGCCAAGATCGCCGAGAACCCCAACTCCGGACTCGCCGCGGGCGAGACGCTGACCGGTCGCCTCTCCGCGACGGTCGCACCCAACAGCAACCTCATCCAGGTCAGCGCCAGTGCCAGCACGCCTTCATCGGCGGTCGCGCTGGCCAACGGGGCGCTGCAGGCGATGGCCGACGTCATCACGGAGATCGAGACGCAGGTCGGGGGCGGAACCTCCGGAGTCACCGTCGTTCCCCTCCAGAACGCCGTCGAGCCAACGTCGCCGGTCAGCCCCAACCTCCGCAACAATCTCATCATCGGCGGCGCCATCGGCCTCGTGCTCGCCTACGCCTTCGCGCTCCTGCGTCGCTCGCTCGACGTCAAGGTCCGCGACTCGAAGGACCTCGCAACGGCCTCCGGCGCCGGAACGCTCGGTCGCATCCCGAAGTCGCCGCAGCTCATGGGCAAGAACCGGGGCACGAACGACGCCGACGCCATCGCCGCCGAGTCCTTCCGGCGACTGCGCACGAATCTCCGCTTCGCGAGCGTCGACGAGGAGATCCGCTCCATCGTCGTGACCAGCGCCAACGCGGGTGAGGGCAAGTCGACTGTCGCGACCTCGCTCGCGCAGGTCCTGGCGCAGTCGAACACGCCGACGATCCTCATCGACGCGGACCTCCGTCGTCCGACCGTCGCGACCGTCCTCGGCATCGACGGCAAGATCGGTCTGAGCGAGGTGCTCAGCGGCCAGGTGTCGCTGGAGGATGCGCTCGTCGGCTCGAAGATCCCCGGGCTCTACGTGCTGCCGTCCGGGCGCATCCCCCCGAACCCGTCGGAGATGCTCGGCTCGGAGGCGATGAAGTCCATCGTGAGCCTGCTCTCCAAGGACTACATCGTCGTCATCGACGCGCCCCCGCTGCTGCCCGTCACCGACGCCGCCGTGCTGTCCACGCGCGTCGACGGCGTCGTGCTCGTCGCCTCCGCGGGTCGTACCCGCCGCGAAGACGTGGCGGCTGCGCGCGACATGCTCAAGCAGGTGCACAGCCGCATGCTCGGAACGGTGCTCAACATGGTGCCCCCGCGCGACAGCGCAGACGGCTACGAGTACCGCCGCAACCGCAGCTACTACGTCACCGCAGACAAGAAGGGCATGCCGAAGTTCAAGGCGGTCAAGGGGCACACCGACCCCTCGGAGCACTTCGGTGCCCAGCCTGACGTGGCCGCACCGCAGCGGGAGTCCCTCTCGCCCTCCCGCCCGGCCCAGCCGGCCACCGAGCAGGCTGCTCCTGTGCAGCCGCAGGCGGGCCCCGTTCCGTCCTCGGCTCCGACTGCCGTCGCAACCGAGCAGCCACAGAGCCGCCGATCGCGCAGAGGCGCTTAGTGCCGAGCCTGCTCTTCGTCTGCCACGCGAACATCGCGCGCTCGGCCGCGGCCGAGTTCCTCGCGCGTGCGCAGCTCGGGCCTGAGAGCAACTGGCAGGTGTCGAGCGCTGGCGTCCGTGCTCTCGTCGGCGAGGACATCGACCCGACGATCTCGGCGGCCGTCCGTGAGCTGGGCGTCGAGCCGACGCCCCACGCGGCGCGGCAGGTCGACGTCTCCATGCTGAAGGAGGCAGACCTGGTGCTCGCGTTCGAGGGTGCGCACCGATCGTGGATGCTCAGCGAGTCGCCCAAGGCCGTCCGAAACACCTTCACGATCCGCAGCGCGGCACGGCTGCTCGAGACCATTCCCCGGCGCGCGGCGCCGCTGCCATTCCTCGCGCATGTCAAGACCCCGCCGGGCGGCGACCTCGACTTCGCGGATCCGTACGGCCGCGGCCCCGCGGTGGCCAAGCAGGCAGTCGCCGAGATCGACGCCCTCCTGGCGACCATCCTCCCGGGCATCGACGCGATCGCACGGACTCCCCGTCTGCAAACGACCTGACCTCGAGGGAATGAACGTGGACATGTCACGCTGGCGCCGCGCGAGTGCGGGTTGCGCGGGAGCTGGCGCATGCTGAAGCGCCTGCTCATCGTGAGTCCCGACTTCCACGGGTACTGGAAGGCGGTTGCCTCGGCGTTCGAGTCGATCGGCTATTCGGTGAGGGTGCATCGCTACGACAGTCACGCGACGTTCGCCGATCGATTCCAGAACAAGCTGCTCCATGACCTCCCGGAGTCGATGCGGTCTCGTGCCGCGGCGGAGAAGGCCACCTCGCGCGCAGTAGAGCAGTTGCGCGCAGAGACCTTCGAGGCGGTCCTCGTCATCAAGGGCGACCAGCTCGGCGACGCCTGGTGGGAGGCTCTGAGCGCACAGTCGGTACCGTCCGTCGTCTGGTTGTACGACGAGATCCGCAGGACCAGGTACACGCCGGAGTTCCTGGCGTCGACCGGTCGCGTCGCGAGCTACAGCCACGACGACGTGCGCCTCCTTCGAGAACACGGCGCGGATGCCGTCTTCGTTCCCCTCGGCTTCGACTCGAGCCAATCGTTCGCGCGCGTCGAGGTGCCGGCGGTGACGCTGGTCGGTGCCCGCTACCCGAATCGCGAGCAGCTGGTGCGCGGCATCCAGGGCTCTGGAGTTCCCGTGCGCGCGTACGGCCGCGACTGGTCACGGAAGCTCTCCGACGTCGTGAGGACGCGACGCTTCCGGTCGGCAGGCGTGCCTGCCAGCGGAGACCTGACGCGGGGCGCCGCGTACGGCGTGATGGCGGGAAGCCTCGCGACGTTGAACGTGCACGCGAATCAGGACGGCTTCACCATGCGCACCTTCGAGGCCGCAGGCGTCGGCGGGCTCGAGCTCGTGGACAGGTCCGATGTGAGCGAGTTCTACGACGTCGGCAAGGAGGTGCTGGTGTTCGAGAGCGTCGAGGAGATCGTGGAGTCGGCGCGTCGCGCGCAGCGCGAGCCCGCGTGGGCCGCCCAGGTGCGCGAGGCAGCTCGCAGACGGACGTTGGCCGAGCACACCCTCGAGCACCGCGCTCGAGCATTGGAGGCGCTGTGGGACTGAACATTCCGGAGGACCTCGAGGCGTGGCAGCGCTGGCAGAATTCGAGGTCCCTCAAACGCCAGATCATGACCCGTGTGCGGCGTCCCTCTGGGGAGCCGGAGTTCACGCTCATGGTCAACGGGCCCGAACCGCGTCTGCTTGTCCTCATCGATGTGCCGACCCCCAGTGCGGTCGCGGCGTACGCGGAGCCCTTGCGGTTCCTCGAAGGCGAACAGGTCGCCGTTCTCGCGCCGAAAGACCTCAGCGGGATGCTCGACGGCAGCTGGACGAGCCGTCGGCTCGAGGGGCTGGACCTCCCGGGGGAGCTCCGCGGCGTTCGTGCCGTCTTCGCGGCAGGTCACTTCCTTCCCGCTGGGGCCGTCGGCTACCGCTGGAGCAGGCAGCTCGGGGCACGGTTCGTCGTGGCCCAGCATGGCTTGACGACGCCGTTCGCGCCGCCGTTGGCTCGCGGCAGTCACCTGCTCGCGTTCTCCCAGGACGACGCCGAGTTCTGGAAGTCGGGACGAGGTGATGTCACGCATGAGGTCGTGGGTGCGCAGCTGCTCTGGCATGCCTCGCGTCGCAACCGCGGGCGTCCCGAAGGTCCCGGAGACGCGACTCCCGTCTTCCTCGGACAGCTGCACGGTGCTGAGCTGTCTCGGTGGACGTCGGCGAGGACCGCCCGGACGTTCTGCACGACGACCGGTGCTGAGTATCGTCCGCACCCAGCGGAGACCGACCGCCTGTCGCGTCTGCAGCACCGCGCCTGGCAGCGGCGCGGAGTGCGTTTCGAGAGCTCGGGCCAGTCGCTCGCGACCCTCGACCGGCCGGTCGTCTCCGTCTTCTCCACGGGGGTCCTCGAGGCCGCCGCCGCCGGCCAGGATGCCTGGGTGACGTGCGTCGACCCGCCCGAGTGGGTGCGCGACTTCTGGACACGGTATGGTCTTTCGCAGTGGGGCAGCGATTCGACTCCTGCCCCTCCTGTTCCCCAGACAGAGCCAGCACAGTTGATAGCCGCGAGCATCTCGCGGATTCTGGAGGAAACAGTATGAGGATCTTGTGCGTCATCCCCGTGCGGGGAGGCTCCAGAGGCATCCCGGGCAAGAACAGGCGCCGAGTCGCCGGAAAGCCACTGGTCGCCTGGACCATCGAGCAGGCCATCGCGGCGCGTCCCCAGATGGATGTCCTCGTCTCCACCGACGACGAGGCCCTCGCCGCCATCGCACGGGAAGCCGGCGCGCAGGTGCCGTGGCTGCGCCCCGCGCACCTCGCTGAAGACACGACGGCGACCGAGCCGGTGGTCGAGCACGCCATCGCCGAGTACACGGCCGCCGGGCGACGACCGGATGCCGTCATGCTCCTGCAGGCGACCTCGCCCGTGCGGCTCCCGGGCACCATCGACCGTGCGATCTCGCAGTTCGCGGCGACGGGCGTCGATTCGATGGTGGGTGCCGTGCCCCAGACGCCGTTCCTCTGGCAGTACGGAGCGGCAGAGGGGGACCAGCCGAAGGCGCACTTCACGATCGGCGCGAGGCCCCGCCGCCAGGAGCTGCAGCGCACGCAGATGTTCTACCGCGAGACGGGCTCGCTCTACCTCACGAAGACCGAGATCTACGAGCGGGAGCACAACCGGCTCGGTGGCACGATCGGCATCTTCGAGATGGATGACCTCGAAGGCGTCGACATCGACACCGAGCTCGATCTCTCCATCGCAGACCACCAGCTCTCCCAGCTTCATCCTGACGCGGCCGCCGCTCCGTCAGCGCACACCGCAGCATCGACAGACAAGGACTCCGCTCAGTGATCTTCGAGCGCAACCTCACCCCGTACATCGTCTTCGCGGAGGACCCGATCGTCGTCGGTCTGCAGAAGATCAGCGCGAACCAGCAGCGCATCGTCTTCTGCGTCGACGAGCACGGTCGTCTGCGCGGCTCGCTCTCCGACGGTGACTTCCGTCGCTGGATCGTCGCCAACCCGACGGCCTCACTCGACGTCACGTGCGTCGAAGTCGCCAACACGAGCACCCGCACCGCGCCGGCAACGTCGACGCCGTCCGAGCTGGCTCCGCTGCTCGGGCACGGCGGCATCACGCACCTGCCGCTCGTCGACGAGACGGGCCACCTGATCGCCGTCGCCATCGACCGCAATGATGTGCTGCGCATCGGTCGGCACGAGATCGGCGCCGGCCACCCCGCGTTTGTCATCGCGGAGATCGGCAACAACCACAACGGCGATGTCGACCTCGCGAAGCGACTTGTCGACCTCGCCGCCGACGCGGGCGCCGACGCCGTGAAGTTCCAGCTGCGGGACATGGACGCGCTGTACCGCCAGAGCGGCGGGTCGACGGCAGGCGAAGACCTCGGAGCGCAGTACACGCTGGATCTCCTCTCGCGCGTCTCGCTCCCCGCGGAGAAGCTGTTCACGGTCTTCGACCATGCGCGCGACCGCGGTGTCGACCTCATGTGCACGCCGTGGGACGGACCGAGCGTCCAGGCGCTCGTCGACTACGGCATCGAGGGGCTCAAGATCGCCTCCGCCGACCTCACCAACCACGAGCTGCTCCGCGATGCGGGCTCGCGTGGGCTCCCGCTCATCCTGTCGACCGGAATGTCCCGGGAGTCGGAGATCCTCGAGACCGTCGGGCTCATGCGCTCCCTGGGTTCCAGCTTCGCGCTGCTCCACTGCCAGTCGACATATCCGGCACCCTTCAAGGACATCAACCTCGCCTACCTCGACCGGCTCGCGGAGATCGGCGACAGCATCGTCGGCTACTCGGGCCACGAGCGCGGCTGGCACGTGCCCGTCGCTGCGGTCGCACGCGGGGCGCGTATCATCGAGAAGCACTTCACCGTCGATCGCGGTATGGAGGGCAATGACCACACGGTCTCGCTGCTCCCGGACGAGTTCGCGCAGATGGTCGAGCAGATCCGAGACATCGAGCTCTCGCTGGGCGACGCGGCACCGCGAGAGGTGTCCACGGGCGAGCTCATGAACCGGACGACGCTCGCGAAGTCGCTGGTCGCGGCGCGAGAGCTGCGCGAGGGTGAGGTGCTCCGAGCTGAGGACATCGCCGTGAAGAGCCCCGGTCGCGGACTGCAGCCGAACCGTCTCGACGAGCTCGTGGGTCGCGCGGTGAACCACGACATGGCGGAAGGCGAGTTCTTCTTCGAGAGCGACCTCACCGACACCGCTTCCGTCGGGCGAGAGTTCGAGTTCCGTCGCCCATGGGGCCTCCCTGTTCGGTACCACGACTACAAGAAGCTCATCGAGAACTCGACTCCCGACTTCCTGGAGTTCCACTTCTCGTACAAGGACCTCGAGGTCGACATCGACAGCTTCTTCACGGAGCCCCTCGACATGGACTTCACGACGCACCTGCCAGACCTGTTCTCCGGCGACTTCCTCGTCGACCTCGCATCGACGGACGACGAGCACTGGGAACGGTCGATCCGCGAGGTGCAGCGGACCATCGACACGACCCGCAGCCTGAAGAAGTGGTTCACGCGCTCGAGCGAGCCGATCATGGTCGTCACGATGGGCGGCTTCACGAAGGACAAGCACGTCCCCGCTCAGGCGCGCACCGCCATGTACGCGCGGATCGCGGATGCAGTGCAGCGTCTCGACACGGACGGCGTGCGGATCGCGGCGCAGACGCTTCCGCCGTTCCCGTGGCTCATGGGAGGCCAGCAGTTCCACAACCTCTTCCTCGATCCTCATGACACTGCGGAGTTCTCGGCGACGACGGGGACGAAGCTCTGCTTCGACGTGTCTCACTCGAAGCTCGCGGCAAACTTCCTCGGGATGCAGTTCTCCGACTACACGGAGCTCGTCGCGCCGCACAGCATCCACCTGCACCTCGTCGACGCGACGGGGGTCGACGGCGAGGGTGTCCAGGTCGGCGATGGCGAGGTCGACTGGCCGCTGCTGGCGGGCCAGCTCGACGAGTTCGCGCCGGGTGCCCCGTTCATCCCTGAGATCTGGCAGGGTCACATCGACAACGGCCAGGGCTTCTGGACGGCGCTCGATCGGCTCGAGAAGTGGCTCTAGAGGCACGGGCAGCACCTGACGGAGGCCGCTCTTCGCGGCCGATCGCGCTCTGGGTGATCCCTGTTGCCGACCTTGGTGGGGTCGCGCGTCACGTCCTGGACGTGGTCGAGGCGGGCATTCCCGGTTTCGAGCTCGTCGTGCTCTGCCCGGAGGGGCCTCTCGTCGATCGTCTCCGTGCTGTCGGCGCACGCCTCGCTGTGGGCAGGGTCGGGCCAGACGCCGGCCTGAGCCGGTCGATCCGGACCCTCAGGTCGGCGGCGCGCCGCCTCCGGCCTGCTGTCGTGCACTCGCATCTCGCGTACGCGGATGTCGTCGTGGCCGCCACGCCCCTGCCGCCTGGCACCGTGCGCGTCACGAGCGAGCACGGTATCGCCGGCGAGGACAGCGTCTATCACGGGTCCTCCTGGAAGTCGCAGCTCATGGCTCGGGTGCACGGAGCGCGGCTCCGTCGGTTCGAGGGCGTCATCGCCGTCTCCGAGGCGACCAAGCAGGCGATGCTCGCGAAGTGGGGTCCGAAGCAGCACGTGCACGTCGTGCACAACGGCGTCGACCGGCTGCCCCCGCACGCGGTGCGCGCCTCCGACTCCCTGCGCGTGCTCGCCCTCGCGCGGCTCTCTCCCGAGAAGCGCATCCCGCAGCTCATCGATGCGTTCGCTCGCGTGCACGCGCAGAGACCGGGCGCCAGGCTGACGATCGCCGGGGTCGGCGAGTTGGACGCGGAGCTGCGACGTCGGGTCAGCGACCTCGGCCTCGCCGACGCCGTCGACTTCCCAGGGTTCGTGGACCCCGACGCGGCCATGGCGGAAGCCGACGTGCTGGCGCAGCTGTCGGTCTGGGAGAACTGCTCCTACTCGCTGCTCGACGCGGCCAATCGTGGGATGCGCGTCGTGGCCTCCAGAGTCGGCGGGAACCCGGAGATCGTCGCGGAGGCCGGACTCGTCGACGCCGAAGATGTCGCGCAGGTCGCGCGTGCGCTCCTGGACGCCGACGCCGTCACGACGCTCGACGACTGGCCGTCGGTCTCCGACATGACCTCAGCCATCGCCGGTGTCTATGCCGAGGCGGGAGTCACGTCCGACCTGCCGGGCGGCCTCCCGGACCACATCACCATCGCCACGAACAACGGCGACATCGGCGGGGGAGAGGTGATGCTGCTCAACATCGCCGCCGTGCTCGAGGAGCTCGGCGTCGACGTGACCATCGTCGGCCCCTCCGAACCGGGGGAGCTGGTCGCTGCGGCGCGGGATGCCGGGCATCGCGTAGTGGAACTCGAGGCGGCCGGGCGGGGATCCTGGATGCTCGCGCTCCGCCGCTGGGATGCCGCACAGCGACGGGGAGTCCTCTGGTGCAACGGGCTCGTACCCGCCGCGGCGAGTGCAGGGCACCCCGGTCGAATCGTGCACCTCCACCAACGCCCATTGGGTGCGCTGCGCGTCCTCGAGCCCTTGGCGCGCTTCAAGGCGCTCACGACGCTCGTGCCATCCGCGTCGATGGCGGCCGCCGTCGGCAATGCAGCGGTGCTGCCGAACTGGAGCCAGAGCCCCGGCACACGCAACCGGGTGTCGAGCGGACCGCCGATCGTGCTCGGATTCCTGGGCAGGCCATCCATCGACAAGGGCGTGGACGTGCTGGCCGCCGCCGTGCAGGAGCTGGAGGCGCGCAAACCTGGGCGCTATCGGCTGCTGCTCGCCGGCGAGCCACGATTCGTCTCGAAACAGGCTCAGCTGGCCGTGGAGAAGGCGTTGCAGCCCGTCGCGCACCTCACCGACCGGCCGGGCTGGGTAGCGCCAGCTGCGTTCTTCGATCGCATCGACCTGCTTGTGGTCCCTTCGGTGTGGCCCGAGCCGTTCGGACTCGTCGTGACCGAAGCGATGGCCGCGGGAGTCCCGGTGCTCGTCAGCGACGCTGGGGCCTTGCCGGAGATCGTTCCGCCGCAGAGCGGCGACGTGTTTCCTGCCGGCGACGCACTCGCACTCGCGGCAGCTATCGAGCGGAAAATCGAGCGTGGGCTTGACGGCAACGTGGACGCGAACGCGCGGCGTTGGCAGGACCACTACTCCCCGAGTGCCGGCGCGGCTTCGGTGAGTGAACTCCTGCGTCTGGTGCTGGTAGGTCAGCCGCTCGGGAAGTCGAGGTCAGCGTGAACGATGGCAATTGGCACTTCTACTGCGAAGATCCAGAGGTAGCAAGCGTTGCCCGGCACTGGAGACCGGACGAGGATCCCGAGAAGTTCGCATCGGGATTCGGGCACAATATCCTCGAGCTCTTCGCGCGTTTCCGTGATCGGGGCTACGACGTCACGCTCGGACCGGATGTGCCGGGCGGCACATCTCTTGTCGTCGCCTTCATCTCGGACTTCGTCAACCTCCGGACGGCGCTGGTGCTGTCGGGATTCCCGTGTCTGATGATCCGCAGTGATTCCGCGTTGCAATTCGACGCACCATTCCGGCCAGACCGTGTGATCGTGCCGAATCGTTCCGCGTACTGGATTCAGCGCTACGGTGCTGACGCCGAGTACCTTCCTGCGCTCCCGCAGAGGGGGCTGATACCCAGGGATCAGACGAGGACGGTCTTCGAGGCGATCACGCTGAAATGCAATCCGGAGCATGTGCCGAAGGTTCTCCTTGAGCCCGACATGGTTGCAGGCATCGTCGCAAGCGGCTTCAGCTTGCACATAGATTCTCCAAGCACGACAAACGGCAGCGATCAGACCTGGCATGACTTCAGCAACGCTGATCTCACCTTGTGCATCCGAGGCAGCATGGTCGACAACGCCGATGTGCGGAAGCCGCCCACGAAGCTCATCAACGCATGGAATGCCCGCACGGTGCCGATTATCAGCGGCGAGGCCTCGTATCTCGAGCTCGCGAGCCCGGGAGAGGACAGCCTGCTGATCAACGACGCTCGAGAGCTTCCAGCGACGCTCGCACGGTTGCGGGCTGAACCCGAGGCGTTCGAGCGTATCCGCCTCGGGGCGGCACGCCGCGCCGATGAGTACTCGCTTGTGAAGCTCGTCGACGAGTGGGCAGCCCTCTGTGGTCGAGTCGAGCGTCAGCGCATCGGCTCGCTGGAGCGGTGGCAGCGTGTGTTGCGCATCCTCACCGTGAAGATCTCGAATCGACTCCAGCGGCGACGCTCGGCTTCCACGTCGAAGTGAGCTCTGCGTTTCATCGCCGTGCTGGTGAACATCGAATGTCGACACCCATCCTGTCCACCTCCTTCTCCAAGGAATGCCCGTGAGATTCTTCTACCTCAACGACAGCCCGCTTCGTGTGACTGCGGATGGCAAGCTCGGCATATTCGCGAAATCCATGACGGGCTTGGCCGAGTACGCGAAGAGGTGGCCGGGCAAGGTGCTCGTGTCCTCGCTCGAGGCTCCTCTTCTCGCCGAGGAAGACGACCCCCAGATGATGTGGGCCGATCACGATCTCGCCGCTGACCTCGAATTCATCGCACAAGTTGACGCGCCCGCCCTCTCCCGACTCGGGGCTGACCTGGTCATGCATTCAGTGGTGGGACCGCTGAGTCAGTCGCTTCTCGGCCACCACTTCAAGGTCATCTTCACTGACGACTGGTCGCCCGCCGTCCGCCTTGAGGTTGGTCTCGTCACGGCCCGTGGAGCTGTCGACCGGGCCCGCATCAGAGTCGGCGCGCTTCGGCGCACGAGGCGTCTGGATGCCCTCGCGGCCCGAGCCGATGGTTTTCAGTGCAACGGTCACTCGGCAGCCGAGCACTACAAGGCCGTGAACCCCTCCACGCATATGTACTTCGATCACAGGATGCGTGCAGGTGACATGGCTGCCGCAAGCCGTCGGGAGCACAGGCATGGCGATCGGCCGTTGCGAATCGCGTACTCGGGCCGTCTGACCGAGATCAAGGGAGTGAGGTTGATCGAGCCGTTCATCGCGGAACTCGAACGGAGATCGATCAGCTTCGAGTTCACGATAATCGGATCAGGAAATCTGGAACCGGAGCTCCGCCGGCTCGAGTCGAAGAATGTGCGCTTCGCGGGATTCATGGACTTCGAGAAGGACTGGAAGCCCTTTGTGCGGAGCGAGGTCGACCTCATGTTCCTGCCGCACGTTCAGGGGGATTCGGCGAGTACGTACTTCGAGGCGATGGGTTCGGGGGTTCCTGTCCTCGGCTTTCACAACAGGACGCTCACGCCGCTGCTGGCCGCTGGCGGTGGTGGCTGGGCCGTAGCAAGACCAGACGTGGTCGCGGCGGCAGCAGTGACTGAACGGCTCGCGACCGGGCCGATGGAGCTCGAGGTTCAGGCCCGCCGTGGACTCTCGTTCATGGAGGCTGTCCCCTTCGAGACCACCTTCGACGAGCGAGTGAACCACTTTCGAGCGATCGCTGGCGCGTCGTAGCTTCGCCTCCGAAGCGAACGGTCGCGAACTCCTAGGCGCGCGGAGCGCGGAGGAACCCTCGAACGCGATCTACTGCCGTTGCTCGAACCCCTGCACGAGCCAAGAGAACGTACACCCGTGCGGTGACCCGGTTCGGAGCTGAACGGAAGGAGGTCTTCAGGTAGTCGACGACTCGTGGCGTCGGTCCTTCAATGCGCCAGAGACGCAGAGCCAGAGTCCAGATGCGATTCTCCATCTCAGCGTCGAGTTCGGGCGTGATCCCGAGTTGTTTCGAGAATATCTGGAGATACGCCATGACGAAGCGGGGATTCGTGGTGTGGAACTGCTGGTGTCCAAGCGACGACCCGAGTTCGCGGAAAGCGACGAGAGGCTCGTCGACGCAGAGAAAGTCCGACTTCAGTGCGAGCCGGATCCACAGGTCGTGGTCTTCGAAGAAGAGATCGGGGTCATAGCCTCCTGCTTCCTTCACCGATTGAGTCCGGAGCATGACCGAGGGCGCAGGCAACCAGTTGTACTCGCAGAGCTCACTGTAGACAGACCCGCTCAGTCGAGGAGGCCACGCGTATTCAGTCTTGAAGTCGCGCTCGAGCTGCTTTCCGTGCTCATCGACTCGGAGTGCGTTCGAGTAGACGACAGCGACATCTGCGGAGGCGCCGGCCATCGCTTCGAGTTGGCGCTCGAAGCGGGTCGGGAGCATCCAGTCGTCGGCAGAGATGTATGCGTAGAACTCTGTATCGATCGTCGACAGCGCGGAATTCAGGCTCGCGCAGAGCCCTCGATTGACCCGGTTGCGTTGAATGGACACGTGAAGAGGGTTCTCTTCGAGGTACACCTCGGCGGCGTCCGCGGTCTCTCCTGCTGGGTCGTCGTCGATGAGCAGTATCCGGCTGGGCAAGATCGTCTGCTGCTGGAGAGAGAGCAGCAGGTCTCCGACGTAGCGCTCGTGCTTGTAGCCCACGATGACGAGGGTCAGATCGTGCGCGATCATCCGAGAGCGCCTCTGTGCAGAGCGGTCACGGTCGCGGCAGTTTCAGCGAGTGCCTGTGTCCAGGACTCCTCGGTCTTCGGACCCGCGCCCTCCTGCGCTGTCTCGCGCGTCGCGCACTCGATGATGGCCTGCGACATCGCGGCCACGGTCGGTTCGACGAGCGTGATCATCTCGGAGTAGCGGTCGAGGTCGATCTTCGTCTCCCAGGAGGTCGTGATGACTGGCGTCCCGAGGCGGGAGAACTCGAGGGTCGGGTAGTTCGGGTGGGGTGCCAGCATCGGGGAGATGGCGAGGTCTGCGGTCAGCGTGAACTGCTGGTAGTCCTCGAACGACATCTTCCCCAGCCGCTGCAACTCGAGTCCGCTCTTGAGCCGCAGCGGGGGGATCGTGTGGGTTCCGCCGAGCCAGACATCCCAGTTGTCACGAAGCTCGGCGCTTTCCTCGAATGCCTGGTCGATGGCGAGCAGGCCGGTGTAGAAGAGGTTCCGATCAGTCTCTGGCCTGGCATAGAAGAAGAGGCGCTTCTTGCCAGGTCGCTCGACGAGCGTCGACTCTCGCTTGGGGACTCGCACCGCTGGCTCGAAGACAAGCGCCTCGGCCGCGACGCGATGGTGCGGAGTCGTCCGGAAGTAGTCGTGCAGGATCGAGCTGTTGAGGACGGGCACGAACTTCACTGACTCGTACGTCGATGAAGCCCAGAGCTGCTGGTCGCCGTTGTTGTAGAAGATCGGCTCGTAGTCCTGGATGAGGTACACATACGGGCGGTCATGTGCCAGTCGATCCACCGCGAATGCGTCCCACCAGGCGCTGACCACCAGCAGATCGTCGGGGTGCAGGGGGAGCGAGGCGCCGGCGGCCCGGCGGTGAGCTGCGTTCACGAAGTGGATGCGCGAGGGGTCGACATCGATGCCCTGGTTCCTGAGGAAGCCGGCGACGTCCGGGTCACCGTCGAACGAGGTGGTGTGCACCAAGCGCAGGTCGTAGTCGAGGTGGTTGGCGACGGTCGCACTGAAATTGAGCAGGGTCGCGATGCCGCCGAAGAAGCCGCTGCTGTTGAAGAAGCCGAACACCGTGACCGACGGGCGCTGACCGGGCGCTGGCGGGGCTGCGTGGAGTGGGCGGAAGGCGGCGAAGCGACTCGCCAGCAATTGGTCCGGCGTGACGGAGGCTCCCGCACCCGCATCTATCCGCCTGCTGAGGTGGGCCTCTACGTCCGCGAGTGCGCCGTGGACCTTGCCGAGCGCACCCTTCGCGAGGTGCGCGGCCTTCCTGGTCCCCAGAAGGGCCACCGTGCGTGGAGTCTTGGCGGTCATGCGTGCTCCGCTCGGATACGGGTCGACGGGTGCCACGGTTGGCTCGCCTGCTGCCTCGCTGTCCGGAGGAGGCCGAGTTCGTATCGCAGCGTCGCGCGCGCGTCGAGGTCACGTCCGGTCAGCTGCCGGGGGGCGTTCACCGCGAAGTTGACGAGGCTCGCCAGCGCCAGGGATGTCGTGAAGGCGACCGAACCGCCCCACTTGTTCACGTAGCGCTGCCGAGCAGTCAGAAGCCACTGCCGCCGCAGAGAAGTGTCCGACGATCCGCCACCGACGTGCGTGACGGTGACGGTATTCGCCACGTAGGAGGGAACGCCCCGTGCGAGGAGACGCCGCTGCAGATCGACTTCCTCGGACGTCATGAAGTACCGCTCGTCGAAACCTCCGACACTCCTGAAATCCCTGACGGGAAGGAGCATCGCGGCACCGATGACCCAGTCGACTCGGTCGCTGCCCCCTGGTGTGAGCGCAGTCACGTGCCCAACGGCACGCTGCAGTGCAGGAAGGTGGCGCCAGCGCGCGAGCGGGGAGAGCCACTCGACCACGTGGTGTCTGATGCGGGGGAATTGGCGAGCGGTCCACTCCGGCTCGCCGCTCGACTTCACCACCTGAGGGCTGACGACCGCGGTAGGAAGTGGTCCAGCGGCATCGAGCAGGTCGCGGATGAACGTTGCGCCCACCTCCAAATCGCTGTTCAGGACCAGCATCAGGTCGGTCTCCACCAGTTCTGAGCCGGTGTTCACTGCGGCGCCGAACCCGCCGTTGGCCTCGCGGCGCACGAGTCGTACCCCCGGCTGCTGGGGGAAGGGGACGGGAGACGCGTCATCGGCGACGATGATCTCGGCGAGACCGTCCTGCCCGCGCAGCTGCTCGATGAGGTTGAGCGTGTCCGTCGGCTCCCCGTAGTAGGGAATGACCACCGTCACGGAGTCCGTGTCGATGGCTGCCTGTGGCTCGTCTTGGCCGTAGATTCTCTTCACTGTCTCCCTGAACCGTTCTTCGCCGTAGGTCGCCGAGAGTCTCCCGGCGAGGTCGTCGGCTCGGAGGTCGGCGCCTCGCTGGTCGCGCAGGACCCCGACGACGGCCCCCGCAAACGCTGCGGGGTTGTCCGTCACCGCCTCCAGCTCGTCGCTGTGCGCAATCCCCTCGGCGCCCACGGAGGTCGAGATCGTCGGCACGCCGTGCGTCATCGCCTGGATGGTCTTGAACTTCACACCCGAGCCTGAGAGGAGCGGAACGACCACAGCAGCGGCTCGCGCGTAGACCGGCGACAGCTCGTCGACGAATCCCGCCGCGGTCACCTGGACCGCCCGCGAGACGAGAGGAGCCAGAGCCCCATCCGGGTCGAGGCCGACCAGCGTGAGCCGGGCGTGGGGAACCGCGGCGATGACCTCCGGCCAGACCTGATCGATGAACCAGGTCGCCGCATCGACGTTCACCTGCCGCGCGAAGTATCCGACGAACACGACCTCCGGGGAGGCGCTGTCCACGTCACGAGTCGGCAGTGCAACTGGGGAGAGAGGCGGGTCGATGACCTCGACCTCGGTCGCTCCGCGTCGCCTCAGCAGCTCCGCATCCTTCTCGTTCAGAGTCAGGACGCTGTCGAGGTGCCGGAGGGAGCGACGTTCCGCGGCGATGGCCACGGTCTCAGCGCGCCGCCACCGCCCGAGGCCTCCGTCGTCAGCGCGACGCGCGTAGAGCTGCGAGAGCACATCGTGGAAGGTGCCCACGATCCATGCGCTCGGATTGAGACGTCGGATGTGCGGGGCGAGGCGAATGAACTCGAACCACTGCAGGTCGACGAGGTCGGCGCTCGCGACGGACTCGCGCACCCGCGGATCGAAGTAGAGGCTCACGAGGATGCCGAGTGGGGGTGCTGCAGGATCGACGCGCCTCCAGCCCCTCTCGACGATCCCGACGCCGCGTTGCAGCAGCCGCTGTCGTGAGCTGGGGGACGCCCATCGGCCGACCAGGTGCGCTGCGACGCGCGCGTCCACATGCTCGAGCGCCTTCTGGTTCGCGGTGTGGTCCGGAGCGATCACCTCGACCACACCGTGTTCCGACAACGACCGCGTCAGGTGGTGGACGTACAGGCCGCCCGCGTGGCGAACACCCGGGTACGGGACCGCGCCGCCGAGCATGACGACGCGCGTCTCAAGAGGTTGAGGCCGCGTCACGGAGTCACGGGATCGCTGTCGGTGACCTTCAGCAGGCCCAACTCGACTTGACGAGCGAAATCAGCGTTGCTGGAGCGCACTTCTTCGAAGGTGCCGTATCCGGCGACCTGCCCGTTCTTCATGTAGGCGAGCGCGTCTGCTTCGCGGACCGTGGACAACCGGTGAGCGACGATGACGACGGTCACCTCGCCCTTGAGCCCGTCGATGGTCTCGATGATCTTGTGCTCTGTCTCATTGTCGAGAGCTGAAGTCGCTTCATCCAGCACGAGAAGCGAAGGGCGCCGGTAGAGGGCACGAGCTATGCCCACGCGCTGCCTCTGACCGCCGGAAAGCCGTGAGCCTCGGTCGCCGACAGAGGAGTCGAGGCCTCCCTCCAGAGAATCGACAAGGTCCTGCAGCTGTGCTCGTTGCACGACCTCGGCGAGGAGCTCCTCATCGATCTCATCGGCCGTGGCGTCGAACGCGATGTTCTCCCGCAGGCTGGTGTCGAGGAGGAAGACCTCCTGCGGAACCATCGCGACGTGGTGCTGCCAGGCCTTGACGAGGTCGTCGCGCAGGTCCTGCCCGTCAACGGTGAGCGTGCCTGCGGTGGGGCGATGGAGCCCGAGGATGATGTCGACGAGGGTGCTCTTACCTGCACCGCTTGATCCGACGAGCGCGAGCGTCGAACCTGCTGGGATGGTCAGGTTGATGTCGCTCAGGACATTCTCCGAGGCGTCTTCGTAGCGGAAGCCGAGATTCTTCGCCTCGAGAGTGTGAGAGAAATCGAGCGTGCCGTCGTTGGCGGCCGCGAGGTTCGCGCTCGTCTCGTACTCTGTTGCGCGTTCGAGTTCGGTGCAGACCTCGTCGAGCGCGGGGGCTCCGACGCGCAGGTTCGAGATCGAGGCGAGGAGACGAGAGAGCGACGGGAGGAGCCTGAAGCCAGCGGCTCCGACGAGACCGATCGAGGTCACCGCTGCAATGCCGCCGCCCGTGTTCAGCAGGAACATGATGAGCCCGCCCAGGCCCAGGATGAACAGCGCCTCCAGCAAGTACTTCGGAACCTCCGCGAGGAAGCCGACGAGGCGGAGAGCCTGCGCGTGCTGGAGCTCGACCTTCTCGTAGACGTTGACGAAGTGCGGCTGAGCGCTGCGGATCTTGATCTCCTTGACGCCGCCAAGGGCGTGCAGGGCCGCGCGATAACCATGTGTTGCAGCATCCATCTTCATCCGGCCAGCCGCTTCCGCACGCGGACGGATGACTCGGGCGAAGACGAACATGGCAATGCCGAAGTAGACGAAGGCCATCAACGTGGGCAGGGGCATGACGATGAGCATCGACACAAGAAGCGCCACGATCGTGATGCTGTCGGTAATGGCGTTCAGCGCCGCGATCACGCCGAGCGAATAGAGCTGGCCGACGGAGGTGCCCATGGTCCTCAGGAGATCAGCCGTGCCTCGACCGAGATGGAGGCTGTACGGCGCATGCAGGTAGTAGTTGAGGATTCGCGTAGCCGTTCGGGCCTGTTCGCGGTTGATGAAGCCCAGAATCCACCAGCGGAACGCGATCGAGAAGATGTCCTTCAGCACGAAGCCGACGACCACCCCTCCGAGCAGGTACATGATCAGTACTTCGGGCGTGGGGTTCCCGAAGAGCGTCGCGACGGTGCCCAGCATGCCCTCTGTCGTGGAGCCGCCGGCGAGGATGGCCAAGAGCGGACCGACGAGGAGCACCGACCCAGTCTCAGCGAGTGCGACGATCACCGAGCCGATCAGCCCGATGATCAACTTCCGGCGAGCCCCCTTGGAGAAGATGAGCTGCAGTTTAGATAGCAAGATCGTAGTCACCTCAAGTGGACTTCGGTGTGTGAAGAGCCGACAGCATCAGCTGGCCCCGAACGGAGGATATCACCCGCGAAATCACGTGCAATTTCCAGAAGTCGCGGTTTACATCCGGGCCCCGACTCGGGAGAGGAGCGCCGCGACGTTCGGCAGATCGTCGCGGAGGCCGGCCTTCGTGCAGCTCGAGGCGCCGGCGAGAACGCGCCAAGGAGCAGGTCGGCCCGAGACTGGCGCCAACGGCCATGCTCAACGTGTTCACATGGCTCACGTCTCGGTCCTTCCTCGTCCGTCAGCCCGGCGCAGCAATGAACGTCGCAGAGCTGGCGTGATGCGGGTTTCGGCGAGCGAATACAGGCCCCAGGCCAGAACGGTGACCACGAGCATCGCAACGAGCACCGCGAGGTCGCGTCCGATGAGCGGCCAGAGGAGATCGATCGTCGCGTAGCCGACGACGACGTGCACGATGTAGAGCGAGTAGCTGATCTTCCCGAGCCAGAGCAGGGGACTCAGCCGAAGCGGAGGAGTCGACGTGCGCAGTGCGACGAAAGCGAAGAAGACGCTGATGCCGGCAACGATCGCGGCGTAGCTCGGCGAGTGGAGCAGGGCGGCAGACACGACGACGGCGAGGAAGGCCGGGATCGTCAGCCACTCGAACCGCTGGTTCCTGCGGGCCATGAAGAGCAGCATTCCGAGGCAGAACAGCGGCCCGTACTCCGCGAGGGTGACGTTGACCATCGCGCGGACCGGAACTGGAGCGGCCGTGATGTCGATGCCGGGGGCAAGGACTGCCGCCACGACGGCCGAACCGACCGCGATGACGAGCCAGGCCGCCACCAACCATCGCAGGAGCACGTCCGTCAGCCTGCACTTGGTGAGTAGGAGCACGAGGAAGACGATGATGTAGAACTGCATCTCCACCGCCAGCGTCCAGAAGGCGCCGTTGACGTCAGGAACGAGCAGCAGCCGCTGGATCATCGTGAAGTTGAGGAGCGTCTGGAGCGGCGTCAGCTGCGTTCCCGGAACGTTGGCGAGCGCGCCCACGACGACCGAGATGACCACGGCTATCCAGTAGGCCGGGTAGAGACGGGCGAACCGTGAGATTGCGAAGTCGGAAGCGCGCTTGGCCCGATCGGCGGTCATGAGGATGACGAACCCGCTGATGAGGAAGAAGAGCTGAACTCCGAACTGGCCGTGATGCAGCTCGAAGGAGCTGGCCGGCGCCGTCGGGTAGTGAACGGAGAATGTGGTCGTGAAGTGACCTACGACGACCGCAGCAGCCGCAAGGCCGCGCAGCCCATCGAGTTCTCTGAATCGTGTCGATGAAATGGATCCCCCTCAAGAAGTACGCGCGCCTTCAGGGGGGTGGACGCGTTTGCGCACTCAGGCTAGCGCCTGGTGTGCAACAAGATGCGCCCGAGCATACAAGATGGGAGAAAATGGCCGCGGTGTCTCTAGGCTGAGGTTGTGAACAACAACATCACCATCCTGGGCCTCTTCGACCACGACGGGCTGCCCTCGATCCGTTCGGGGACTTCGCCCGGCGATCAGCTGCGAGGGCCCTACTGCGCTGAGCTGCTCGGCCAGTACGCCAACCTGGTCACGGTTCGCATGCCGAGCTCTCGGGTGCACCGAAAGGTCAAGGACGTCGTCGAGCACCGAACGGGTGTCCCCGCCGACCTCGCTATCCGGGGGCTGGCATCGGCGCGGCGGGCGGATGCTGTCCTGGCGATCCTCGAAGACAAGTCTGTGCTTCCGGCCGCGCTCAAGCGCCGGGGCCTGACCGCGTATGCCAAGACGCGACTCGCCGCCGTCTCCTGCTGGTGGGGGGAGGAGCTGAAGACCGGCTCGGCTGCGCGGCGCGAGGAGATCGCGCGAACGGTGGCGGGTGTGGATCGCATCTTCGTCTTCTCACGGAACCAAGTCGAGCTCTTCGCTCAGATCGGCGCCGGTGGGAAGGTCGCTCCCATCAACTTCGGGGTCGAGCACACGAAGTACGTGCCGGACTCCTCGGTCGAGCAGCGATTCCAGGTCTTCAGTGGAGGCCTCGATGCTGGCCGCGACTTCGAGACCCTCGTCGAGGCCGCACGGCTCCTCCCACACGTCGACTTCCACCTCGTCTCGCACCTCCACCGATTCCAGCAGATGGACCTGCCGAAGAACGTCACGACGAGCGGCCCCACCGACGGGCAGACCCACCGGCAGAATCTCCTCGCGGCCCAGCTCGTCGTCACCCCGACCCATGACCTCGCCTACCCCACTGGCCAGAGCGTGCTGCTCGAGGCCATGTCGTCTGGCAAAGCCTGCGCCGTGACCGAGACGGAGGCGATGCGCGAGTACATCGACGAGGGCGTGAGCAACTTCGGTATGCCCCTCCATGACCCGCAGGGGGTTGCCGCGGTGATCGAGAGGGTTCTCGCCCGGCCAGCCGAGCTGCTCGAGGTGGGCCGCAGGGCGCGAGCTGCCGTCGAGGACCGGTACACCTTCGACCAGATGTGGAAGTCGATCGCCGAGCAGCTCGAGCGCGATCGGGTGGAGAACTCGCCGGGGGCCCGTCGCCGGTCCCCGGGAGCGGGGCGGAATGCGGCGTAGTCGCTCCGACTGGCTATCTGTCAGGACGATGCCCGGCCAGGGCTCGGCGAGGCCCTGAGCGGCTCGCTCCGATCGTCGACCGCGTCTTGGGCGAGGTGGGTTCAGGGGCCGCACTTGTCCTGCTCCTCGGTGGTGCCCTTGTCGCCTGGGCCGCGCGCACGGCCCGAGAGGTCTAGAAGAGCATCGTGAAGGTCAGGCGCAGCGTCTCCTCCGTGAGGACTGCAGCCGACGAGAGCCCAGCGGATGCGAGCAGCGCACCGGGGTGCGCAAACCCGACGACCACGTGGCGCATCCTCGGGAACTCGGCGAGGACCGTGCTTGGCACACGCGAGCGCTCAGGGGATGGGTGCTCCCGCCATCCGCGGAGCTTGGCGAGGAACCAGGCGCAGCGAAGCAGGAAGACGAGCCAGATCGCCAGCACGACCGGGAGCATGAGGCCTGCGAAGAGCTGGATGCCCGAGTAGGTGATCTCGTCCTCGCGGTTCTCCGCCATGAGCTGCAGCAGCGTCGAGAGGCTCGCGCTCATGACCACCGAGATCGTCCACGCCGCGAACCCCACCACGAGCGTCACGAATCGGACGAAGAAATGACCGAAGACCGAGTCGTGCTCGTCGAGGTGGCTGCGAGGAGTGCGGAGGAGGAGAGCGACCGTCGCCGTCAGCGAGGGCAGCGATCCCACGACGACCACCGCCGCCCACACGGGCATCGGCCAGTCGGCGACCCAGCCCAGGATCGTCGCGGACGCCAGGACCACGAACCACGCCCAGCTCCAGCGCAACGGATGCTCGACGAGCGTGGCAGGAAGCCGCCGCTCGACAGCGCCGAGGAAGCGTCTTGGAGGCGGCTCCGCCGGGACATTCATGGGCCAATGCTATTGCCCTGCGCGATCGACGGGGCCGGTGCCCTGCCCCCGGTTCCCGCGTGACCGCACCTGCCCGGCGGCGACGTTCGGACGGGCCACCTGCTCGAAGCATCCACAGGGGAGTTCTGCCCATACCTGGACCGAGCCAATCCGGGTAGGGTCGGGGATTCGGGAGGTCGGAACTCGACGGGGGTCAGTCGCCGGCCGACCTGGTGCGCGGGAAACGCCCCGCGCACGAGAGCAAGGGGGAACGACGATGTCCACACACGAATCAGCTGCAGAGTCGGAGCGGGGCGCTGAACGGCGCAGCCTACTGGGCGCTGTCGCCTGGGCCACTCCGATCATCGCCATCGCCGTGGCGGCGCCAGCTCAGGCCGCGTCCACCCACGAGGTGCCGGGGTGAGGGTGTGCTCGGACCGCGCGCGGCAGTGAGACGCGGCGCGCGGCGGAGGCGGGTCCCGTCGCTCACGTAGCCTGTGCTGGTGAGCGGAAGCAGAACGGGGATGGCGAGACGGGTGGCGTCCATCGCAGGCGTGGCGCTTGCTCTGCTCGTCGTCGTCATCGCAGCCGGACTTCCCCTCTTCGTCTTCCCCTCCACGGACGAACCCCGAGAGGTCGACGCCATCATCGTGCTCGGTCCGCCGCGTGAGGCACGCATCCAGGCCGCCCAGCAGCTGGCCGCCGACGGCTACAGCGACACGGTCGTCATCGCCGTCGACGACTACGGCATCGACTCCGCCATCAACATCCCTGCGTGCGAGGTCGGGGCGGACCACGCGTCCACCGCGCCCGTCACGCGGTGCCTCATCCCAGAACCCTTCACCACGGCAGGGGAAGCGCTCATGGTCAAGCGGTTGGCTGCCGCGGAAGGATGGGAGTCGGTCATGATCGTCACGAGCGTCACCCACATCTCCCGCGCCCGCATGATCTTCACCGACTGCCTTGGCGGGGGAGTGCTCGCCACGGACGACGGCGTCGGCATCGGCGAATCCAACTGGGCCTGGCAGTACCTGTATCAGTCCGGGGCATTCATCAAGGCGCTGGTCGCACCGACCTGCTGACGCGGACAGTGCAGTTCGGCCGATGCCAGGCAGGGCGACCCGACATGTCGGTCGTTCTCGATACGGTAGGCGCATGACGACACGTCGCAACGAGGGGGCAGCATGACCGCGCTTGACCACACCACCGTGCAATGGCGCAGGGTTTCCGCGAAGTACATCTGGTCTGAACTCCTCGGGGCGTTCTTCTGGGCGCTTGTGGCGCTCGCGGGAGTCATCGCTCTCCTCGTGATCCCGGACGTTTCGAACTGGATCGCGTTGGCCCCTGGTGCCATCCTCCTGCTGATCCTCATCTCCATCCCCTTCGAATGGCGACGCGTGCGCGCCATCGGCTACCAGCTGCGCCAGGACGACCTCGTCTTCCGCCGTGGTCTCTTCTGGAGCCGCATGGTCGCGATCCCGTACGGCCGTCTGCAGCTGGTCGACATCCAACGCGGTCCGGTCACCCGCATCTTCGGGCTCTCCTCGCTCAAGGTCGTCACCGCCGCCGCGATCACCAACGTGACCATTCCCGGCCTCGATTGGCGCGACGCCGAGAAGCTCCGGGACGACCTCGTCGCACTCGCCGAGACTCGTCGAGCAGGGCTCTGATGAGTGCCCACCTCCCGCCTCAGTCACCCGGCGCCCAGTTCGGGGGCCCGCCGTCTGGGGCGCCACAGGCGCAGCCTCCCGGGCCGGCGCTCGGCCAGGGCTCCGACCTGATCGACGGTGAGTGGCATCGACTCCACCCGCTCACACCGCTCCTCAAAGTCGGCGTGTTCGTCATCGCGATCGGCGCCTTCCTCATCAACCAGTCCTGGCAGACGATCACGAGCTTCATCTTCCCGCAGCTCGACGAGTACAGCGGCGCCGAGTACGACCCCACGAGAATGGTCTTCGAGAACCAGACCTGGCTGCTCTGGGCCGCGCTCGGGACGCTCCTCGTCATCATCCTCCTGGGACTCTTCAGCTACCTCTCGTGGCGCTTCGCGCAGTTCCGAGTCAGCGACACCACGATCGAGCTGCAGAGCGGCGTGCTGTTCCGGAAGAGCCGTCAGGCGCGACTCGATCGAGTGCAGGACATCAACATTCAGCGCCCGCTCGTCGCGAGAATCGTCGGGGCGTCCAAGATCGAGATCGGCGTCGCCGGCGAGAACGCGAACATCCAGCTCGTCTATGTCCGCACCCGCGACGCCGACGGCATTCGCGCCGGCATCCTGCAACGCGCATCAGGGGCGAAGCGCAACGAGCGCGCAGCCCACGGCCAGTCGTTCGAGGGCCCCGCTCAGCCCGGTTTCGCAGGTGCCAACGGCGGCATGCACATGCCGACGAGCGCAGGCCAGCCGAGCGGTGCCGGGGCAGTGGGCCAGGGAGCGGCCCAGCGCCCGCCGACCGCCGAGCAGCTGCGCACGAGAGCCTCCGAGTTCTTCGCGCAGCGAGTCGAGGAGCTCACGAGCCCCGAGCTCGCCCCCGGAGAGGCGGCGCCGCAGTCGGTGGTGCGCCTCCCGCCGTGGCGCCTCGTCGTCGCCAACCTCGTCAACCCGTGGCTCGTCGTCGTCATCCTCACGCTCATCGCGGGGCTCATCATCACCTTCACCTTCGAGTTCTGGTGGCTGCTCTTCTCGATCCTGCCCCTCGGCGCGGTGTTCTTCGCCATCACGGCCGGTCAGATCCTGCCATCCCTCAACTACAGCATCGCCGCGACGCCCGACGGCGTGCGCGTCGGGCGAGGGCTCCTCACCACGAGCAACGACACGGTCCCGCCCGGCCGGATCCACGCCGTCCAGGTCTCCCAGCCCCTCTTCTGGCGCCCCTTCGACTGGTGGATGGTCCGCATCACCCGCGCAGGCACCGAGCAGGTCTCCTCCGACGGCTCGCAGAACCAGGCAGCGCTCACCCGCAACCTCGTGCTCCCTGTCGGCACGCGAGCTGAGACCGAGCGTGTGCTCGCGCTCCTCCTCCCGATGCTCGTCAACGATGAGGTGCGCCGTCTCATCGAGCTCGGCATGTACAGCAAGGGCGACGACGACTACTTCGTCACGGCCCCCAAGCGCGCGGCGTGGATGCGGCCCTTCTCGTGGCGGCGACACGGCTTCCGCCTCGACAGCCGCGCCCTCTACCTGCGCTTCGGCGCCTGGTCACGCAAGCTCACCATCGTGCCCGCTGAGCGGATGCAGTCCATCGGACTCGACCGCGGCCCAGTGGGCTACTTCGCGAACGTCGTCAACCTCCACGCCCACACCGTGCTCGGCATGGGCGTCACGACCCGCATCGGCATGGTCGACGGCGACATCGGCGTCCGACTCTTCGACGACGTCTCCGCCGTCGCCATGCGCGCCGCGAGCCTCGACACGTCCCACCGCTGGCGCGAGGCCGCCACGCTCAGCGCCATCGCAACCGCGCGCATGCGCGTTGCCGACGCGGAAAGCCGCGGGATCGCCGTCGACAGTCAGACGATCGCCGTGCTGCAGGCCGAACGCGAATACCAGCAGGCTCTCGCTCAGAGCGGCGTGGACGGCACCTCCGCACCGCCCGTCGCGGAACCGATCGCCGCCCAGCGGACCACGCCCGCGCCGGATCTCTCGAGGATCCCGGCGCAGTTCGGCTCAGCCAGCTCAGCAGGATCCATGACCTCAGCCGGCGTCGGCCCTTCGGCTCCTCCCGAGAGCGCGGGCCCACCTGCGACTGCTCCAGGTCCTTCAGCGTCTCCGTCTCCGTCTCCGGCTTTGGCTCCGGCGCCCTCGCCCACGTCCATCGGTCCCGTCCCAGGGGCGCCGGCGAACGGCGCCTGGGCCCCCGTCTCCTGGGAACCCGTCGCCGCGCCGCCGGCGTCGGTGGACTCCGCGATCGACACGACCCCGACTCCCATCCAGTCGCCGGCCACGATCGCCCCCGCGCCGGCGCACCGCCTGCCAGTCGAGCGCGAGGCTGCCCCCACGGCGGCGCCGCAGAACGCGAGCGACCAGGCCCAAGAGTCCGCGGGTGCCGCCGACCAGGCGCAGCCATTGACCCGACGTCAGCTGCGGGAGCAGCGGGAGAACGGCACCGCGCCAGACCAGCAGCCGGGCCACGACAGCAGACAGGCTCCGGAGGGCAACGCATGAGCACACGGGAGGGACGGCTCGGCATAGGACTCGTGGGGGACTCGCCCACAGGCCTCATCGTCGCAACGGCACTCGCTGGAGCCGGGCACGCGCTGGTCGGCGTCGCCACCGAGTCCGTCGAAGCGACCGAGCGCGCATCCGCCATGCTGCCCGGGGCCCCCAACCTCACCCAGCGGCAGGCCATCGAGCGCAGTGAGCTCGTGATCCTCGCCTTCGACGAGGACGAGCTCGAAGCACGTGTCCTCGAGCTCTCCGAGACCAAAGCGTGGGTCGCGGGTCAGCTGGTCCTGCACACCGTCGCCGGGCGCGGGACTGCCGTGCTCGGCACGGCGCTCGACCGAGGCGTGATCCCGCTCGCCGTGCATCCCGCGATCGAGATCACCGGAACGAGCCTCGACCTGCACCGCCTCAAGGAAGCCTGGTGCGCAGTGACTGCGCCGCGGCCGGTGCTGCCCATCGCGCAGGCCCTCGTCGTCGAGATCGGCGCGGAGCCGGTCGTCATCGCCGAGCAGGACCGCCCAACCTACGCGGAAGCACTCCACACGGCGACGGAGTTCACTCGCTCCATCGTCAAGCAGGCCACGGAGCTGCTCACCGGAATCGGTGTCGAGAACCCCGGCTTCATGCTCTCCAGCCTCGTGCGCTCGGCCGCAGACAACGCCCTCGCCGACGCCACCCCGCAACGCCTCGACCCGCTCGACGGTACGCTTCCTGAGGCGGACCCGCGCTCGTAGCGGCAGCCGCAGGTTCCGAGGAGGGCTCTTGCCACACGTTCTGACCACGATCGCCGAAGCCAAAGCAGTGCTCCGGGAAGTCGGGAAAACCGACACGATCGCCCTGGTGCCCACGATGGGTGCTCTCCACGAAGGCCATCTTTCGCTTGTCGACATCGCCAAGCGAAGCGCCTCGAAGACCGTGGTGTCCGTCTTCGTGAACCCGATGCAGTTCGCGCCCGGCGAGGACTTCGAGCGCTACCCTCGCACCTTCGAGGACGACCTCGCGAAGCTCGACGCGGCCGGCGTCGACTACGTGTTCGCGCCCGCGGTCAGCGACATGTACCCCAACGGCATCAAGCAGACGCGCCTCGTCGGCGGACCCGCCGCGGGCATCCTCGAGGCGGCACACCGGCTCGCGCACTTCGACGGTGTCCTCACGGTCGTCACGAAGCTCTTCAACATCATCCGCCCGAACGTGGCGGTCTTCGGCGAGAAGGATGCACAGCAGCTCTTCCTTGTGCGGAGCCTCGTCCGCGACCTCGACCTCGATATCGACGTGGTCGGGGCGCCGATCATCCGGGAAGAAGACGGGCTCGCGCGCTCCAGCCGCAACGTCTACCTCTCCGACGACGAGCGCAGCGCGGCCCTCAGCCTCGTGCGCGCGCTCTCGGCCGCCGCCGCCAACGGCGACCGAGGCATCCGCGAGATGATCTCGCAGGCCCAGGGCGCCCTCATGGATGAGAAGCTCGTGAAGATGGACTACGTCTCCATCGTCGATCCCGAGACGTTCGTGCTCGTCAATGAGGCGTACCGCGGGACGGCGCTCGTGCTCGTCGCCGCCCGCGTCGGCACCACACGCCTCATCGACAACATGCCGGCCTACGTCGGCGAGTACCGCTAAGGCGCTCGCGGGCGGCTCCGGCTCCAGCCGGACGCGCGCGAACAGCACGAGTGCCGCGTCCCGCTCGTCTCGTTGCTACGCTGAACGTTCCACGACCCCTGGGGGAACACACGCATGAGCTTTCGCATCCTGACGGTCTGCACGGGCAACATCTGCCGTTCGCCACTCGCCGAGCAGCTGCTTCGAGACGGACTCCGGGATCTGCCCGGCGTCACCGTCGAGAGCGCGGGGACAGGTGCCCTCGTCGGCAGCGGGATGCCGCAGCAGGCCCTCGCGCTCGCAGCCCAGTACGGGGTGACGGATGCGGAAGCGCACATCTCGAGGCAGCTCACGGAAGACATCGCCCGCGGAGCAGGCCTCGTGCTGGCGCTCTCCCGCGACCACCGCCAGCGCATCGTCGAGCTCGCCCCCTCCGTCGTGCGGCGCACGTTCACGCTGCGCGAGTTCGCGCACATCGCGAGCCAGGTCACCGCGGAAGACCTCGAGGAGTCCTACGAGGCGCCGGGCGCGAGCCACGGCTCGCGTCGCTCGCGCCGCGAAGCGCTCGAAGGCGCCACAGACGGTGCCGGCGCTGGTGCCTCAGAGCAGGACATCGTCACCGCCGCGCTCGCCGCGGCCGTTGCCGCCGCCGCCCCGCTGCGCGGCCTCGTCGCTCCGCTCGAGAACGCCGCCGACTACGACGTGGTCGACCCGTTCCGCCGCTCGGACGAGACCTACCAGCGCTCGGGCCGCGAGCTCGTGCCAGCGGCCGAGACGATCATCGCTTACCTCGAGGGCGTCGTCGACTGGGCGAAGGCCCGCACGGCGTAGCCTCCTCGAGGCTCGCCGGTTCGCGCGACGGCGCGAAGTGCACCAAACTGGGGGAGTGCGGTTCCGAGCGCCATTCGTCGCGCCCGGGAAACGCATCCACACTCAGCCGCACGAAACGCAAGGAGCCCGAATGGCCGACGCGCCCATCCAAGACGCACTCTCCGAGGCCGAAGCCTCCGAGCAGAAGCAGGTGCGTCTCGAAAAGCGCGCGCGGATGCTGGAGTCGGGCATCGCGCCCTACCCCCTGACGCTCCCCATCACGCACACCATCGCGGAAGTGCGGGCAGCCCACACCGAGCTGGAAGACGGCGCGTCGACCGGCGAGCGCGCTGGCGTCGCGGGGCGCATCGTGCACCTCCGCAACACCGGCAAGCTCTGCTTCGCGAGCCTCCAGGCGGGTGATGGGTCGCGCATCCAGATCATGCTGTCGCTCGCCGTCGTCGGCCAGGAGCAGCTCGACCTGTGGAAGGAATACGTCGACCTCGGCGACCACGTCTTCGCTGCCGGTGAGATCATCTCGTCTCGCCGCGGCGAGCTCAGCATCATGGCCGACGAATGGCGGATGGCGTCCAAGGCCGTCCGGCCGCTCCCGAACCTCCACGCCGAACTGAGCGACGAGACGCGCGTCCGCCAGCGCTACCTGGATCTCATCCAGCGACCCGTCGCCCGGGAGGTGGTGGTCGCTCGTGCCAAGACCAACGCCTCGCTGCGCCAGACCTTCGCGAACCACGAGTTCCTCGAAGTCGAGACGCCCATGCTGCAGACCATGCACGGCGGCGCCGCGGCCCGCCCGTTCGTGACGCACTCCAACGCGTTCGACACCGAGCTGTTCCTGCGCATCGCGCCCGAGCTGTACCTGAAGCGCGCCGTCGTCGGCGGCCTCGACCGGGTCTTCGAGATCAACCGCAACTTCCGCAACGAAGGTGCTGACTCGACCCACAGCCCTGAGTTCGCGATGCTCGAGGCCTACCAGGCCTACGGCGACTACACCTCGATCGCCGACCTCACCCAGGAGCTGGTGCAGAACGCCGCCCAGGCCGTCGCGGGCTCGCACGTCGTGACCTGGGTGGATGGCACCGAGTTCGATCTCGGCGGTGACTGGGATCGAGTGTCCATGTACCCGTCGCTGTCGGAGGCGGCAGGCGTCGAGATCACGCCGTCGACGTCGCTCGCCGAGCTCGAGGCGCTCGCGGCGAAGGTCGAGGTCGAGGTCGACCACCCCACGCACGGCAAGCTCGTCGAAGAGCTGTGGGAGCACTTCGTGAAGGAGGGTCTCACGCGCCCGACGTTCGTCATGGACTTCCCCGTCGAGACGTCGCCGCTCACCGCATCCCACCGCTCGATCCCCGGGGTCGTCGAGAAGTGGGACCTGTACGTTCGCGGCTTCGAGCTCGCGACCGGGTACTCGGAGCTCATCGATCCCGTCGAGCAGCGCGCCCGCTTCGTCGAGCAGGCGGCGCTCGGGGCGCGGGGAGACGCCGAGGCGATGCGCGTCGACGAGGACTTCCTCGCTGCGCTGGAGCACGCCATGCCTCCTTCCGGCGGCATGGGCATGGGCATCGACCGCCTGCTCATGGCCATCACCGGCCTGGGCATCCGCGAGACGGTGCTGTTCCCCCTCGTCAAGTAGGGCCCGCGTGAGGTAGGTCCCGTGTGAGGTAGCTCCCCGCCCCCAGTCTTCCCAAAGATGACTTGTGGTCGTCAAACCTCGAGTTTGACGACCACAAGTCATCTTTGGAGCGTGGGATCGCGCGGGGCGGCGCGAGGGGCGGCGCGAGGGCGGGCTGGGGATGGCGCGCGGGCAGGGCAGTCTGCAGGCACGTCGGGCGTCGAGAGTGCCGTCTCCACAGGCGGGGAGATGGGCGGGGCGCAGCCGCGCGCATCCATCTACCGTTCCTGCATGCGACCCAAGACGCCGCTCCCACCCGAGTTCGCCAACACGACGTTCCGCTACTCCGACGCTCTCGAGAGCGGAATCACGCGAGGCCAGGTCAGAGCGTCGACGACGACCGGCCCGCACCGCGGCATCAGAACCACCCGCGAGATCACGTCACCGCGAGACGCCGACCTCGCCTACGCGAGAGCCTCACCGCGGGACGTCGCGTTGGCCAGCGTCTCCGCCTGCCGGGTCTGGGGAATCCCGCTCCCGCTTGCGATCGAATCGCGCAGACACACATTCGTCGCTGTGCGGAGTCCACGGCACGTCCCAACGGGAGTCGCGATCACGGGCATCAGGCTGGCTCCGCACCTGTTCAGCGACCGCGAGTTCGAGGGTGTCCGATTGCTATCGCCCTGCGTCGCCTGGGCGCAGCTTTCCGCTCAGATCACCCCGCGCGAAACCCTGGTGCAGGCGGATGCGCTCCTCACGAGCGCGGACAACTACCCCGGACGGCGCCACGGCGGCTCGCTGGCCACGCTGGACGAGCTCCGTGCAGTCGCAGACGCCTGGGCGAAGCGTGCTGGAGTCGCCCAGCTCCGTGCTGCCGTCGAACTCGCCAGACCGCAGGTCGAGTCGCCCGGAGAATCCCGACTTCGCCACGCCCTCATCTCGGCCCGCTTCCCGGAACCCGTGCTGCAGCACCGCGTCTTCGACGGGCGGCGGTTCGTGGCGCGGATCGACCTCGCTTACCCCTCGCTGAAGATCGCGCTCGAATACGACGGAGAAAACCATTTCACCGTGGCGAAGGCGGTGGAGGACATCGAGCGACGACGTGAGCTCGAGAGCCTCGGCTGGAGGGTCATCCAGATCACCCGACGCGACATCCAGGACCCGACGCGCCTCTTCGCCCGACTCCGCGCGGCGATGCGTCCACGCTGAGGCCTTCGCCCAGAGCTGACTTGAGGTCGTTCTCGCGCGAGGTTGACGACCACAAGTCAGCTCTGCGCGATGGGGGCGAGCGGCTAGGGGCGAGGGGCGAGGGG
>NZ_PSXZ01000041.1:0-1308 GCF_002931375.1 Pseudoclavibacter sp. RFBJ3
CGCGGTCGGGGGCCGCTTCGATGAACGTCGTCGGCACGTAGCGCTTCAGCTGCGTGACGTGCGACGGGTTCAGCTCCTCAAGCGAGTGAGCACCGAGCAGCTTCATGGTGCGGATGATCTCGTCGGAGAGGATCGCGATGGTCCGGTCGACACCCTCGCGCCCGCCGGCCATGAGGCCGTACAGGTAGGCGCGGCCGATCATCGTGAAGTTCGCGCCGAGTGCCACGGACGCGACGATGTCGGCGCCGTTCATGATGCCCGTGTCGACGCCGATCTCGAGATCTTTGCCGACCTCGCGTGCAACGGCGGGGAGCAGGTGGAAGGGGATCGGAGCCCGATCCAGCTGCCGCCCGCCGTGGTTGGAGAGGACGATGCCGTCGACGCCGAGGTCGGCGAACGTCTTCGAGTCCTCCAGGTTCTGGACGCCCTTGATGACGATCTTGCCCGGCCACATCTCGCGGATGACCTTGAGGTCCTCGAAGTTGATCGTCGGGTCCATCGCCGAGTCGAGCAGCTCGCCGACCGTGCCGCCCGTCGTCGCGAGCGACGCGAACTCGAGCTTCGGGGTCGTGAGGAAGTCGATCCACCACCAGGGGCGCGGGATGGCGTTGATGATCGTGCCGACGGTCAGCTGCGGCGGGATCGAGAAGCCGTTGCGCTTGTCGCGCAGGCGGGCGCCGGCGACGGGGGTGTCGACCGTGAAGTGCAGCGTGTCGAAGCCAGCCTTCGCAGCGCGCTCCACGAGGCCGTAGGAGATCGAGCGGTCCTTCATGACGTACAGCTGGAACCAGTTGCGGCCGTTCGGGTTGACCTTCGCGACCTCTTCGATCGTCGTCGTGCCGAGCGTCGACAGGGTGAAGGGGATGCCCGCGGCGGCTGCGGCGCCGGCACCGGCGGTCTCGCCCTCGGTCTGCATGAGGCGTGTGAACCCGGTCGGGGCGATCGCGAACGGCATCGCCATCGGCCCGCCGAGCACGGTGCTCGACGTGTCGACGTTCGCGACGTCGCGCAGCACGGACGGGTTGAACTCCACATCCCGGAACGCGGTGCGCGCGCGGCGCAGCGACAGCTCGCCCTCGGCGGCGCCGTCGGTGTAGTCGAACGCCGCCTTCGGGGTGCGCCGCTTCGCGATGCGCCGCAGGTCCTCGATCGTGAGCGCCGAGTTGAGGCGGCGGCGACGGCCGTTGAGGTCGGGTTTCTTGAACTGCATGAGCTCGAGCAGCTCGAGGGGCTTGGGGGCTTGACGTTTCACCATGGGGCAGCTGCCTTTGCTTCTATCGGGTGATCTTCGGGTCGTAGCGGATGATC
>NZ_PSXZ01000049.1:0-503 GCF_002931375.1 Pseudoclavibacter sp. RFBJ3
AACGATCGTTACCGAGCGACGGCACCCAGCTGGCCGGTTGGGTGCTGGCGTAGAACTCGAGCCAAGGGCTCTATGCGGACGGTTCGGCGCTGCCCGCCACTACTTGCCAACGACCTTCGATGATCGACCAAAAGCGGCGGTACATCATGCGAGCCTCGATGCGGTGGCCTCCATCGAATACGACGATGTCTACGAGCGACGATGTCCGGCCATGACCATCATGTTCCAGAGTTGACCGATGAAGCTCCGACAGCTTGTCGAATCGTGTTGCACCCGAGGCATGAGCATCGAGATCGGCAGCACGGCCCATCACTGACTCGTCCGGCAGCTCGAAGGCCAGGCCCTCGTATAGCAACTCGCGAAGATGGCTCACGTCGCCACCCCGCATGGCTTGGTGAAGAGCATCCTGGGCTTGGTCGATGGAGCGCCCTTGATCGTCCCGTGTCGTCATGTGACAAGGCTAGTGTGCGGTTTCCGCAGACTGTGATTGACCCGAAAACGAT
>NZ_PSXZ01000018.1:0-52887 GCF_002931375.1 Pseudoclavibacter sp. RFBJ3
GGGGCAGCGCGACTTCTTCGGCGCCCACACCTACAAGCGCGTCGACCGCGACGGCGTCTTCCACACCGACTGGTCCGGCGACCGCACCGAGCACAACGCATGATGCGCCGTAGGAGCATGTCTAGCCCTGGCAGCGTGTGGACGTGGAACTGAGAGCGTGTTCGGCGGTGGGGTGCAGCAGGTGCTTCGTTGACCGTCAACGTGAGTGCCTGAGTTCCAAGCTTCGGACTGGTCTAGGGGCGGTTCGGCTGTGTCGTCAGGTCACCAAGAGCGCTGTACGCCAAGACGTCTCCGTCAGCGATGGACTGAGCGAGCTGCAGATGCGCGCCTAACTTTGTACCAGTGCCTGAGGGGACAGCAAGGCACGCTGTTGAACAAGCGAGATGGGGGAGGGTTGAGGCGATCGATCTGAAGAGCGGGTTCCTCGTGGAGGAGAGAATCATGCCGTGCAGAGTCACGCATGTCGCGTCGATCGAAGTACTCTCCGAGCGCGCCGACTCGAATCTTGCGGCGGCCTCAACCAACTCGATGCGTTGCCTGATCGAAGCCTGCTGAGCCGCCAGGGCGCACGCTGCTGGTGCAATCGCCGCATGCAACTGCTGAAGGGCGAGCATCTCAGCTCGACGTGCCTGTCCGGCCATGTGCCACGAGATCACCTGGGGGTGGAGGGCATTCCAAGCGGAGACAGGGAGGACGGTGAGGCCTACTCTGCGGCGCGCTTCGAGGAGCTGCATCGACTCGAGCACGACTGTTGCGTCCCTCGCCGCGGTCCGCGAGACCGCGTACTTCTCTTGGATCTGCCGCAGGGTCATGACAGAACCAGGCTGCAGTTCTCCGTTCACAATACTTGCCCCGAGCGTATCGAGAACGCGCATCTCATCCTCCGTCTGCATGGCGGTCGGCGGCAGCTGCGCACCGCGGTGCGGATGCACACCCCGGTTCGGTGTGTGGTCGTTGAAAAGCAGTTTCCCACTGGCTACAAATTTCGGCAACCGGTTGCACGAGTTGCTGAATCCGTGCTTCACTACTCGGAGTCGACACGGAGATTCATCACGAGTCGGAGTCGACACGGAGCTTTATCAGGAGAAGGAGAGGGTTCTCAATGCTGAGACCACAATCGTCCGCGACACGAGAGGCCATCAGCCTCGATGGCTTGTGGAAGTTCGCACTCGACGATGGAGAGGGCGGACAGTGGGCCGACTCGCTCGATACTGATCTCGAGGCGCCCGTTCCCGCTAGCTACAACGACGTATTTGCTGACCCTGAGATCCGCGACCATGTGGGCTGGGTCTGGTACCAGCGGACGGTCCGGGTTCCACGCGGGTGGTCAGGGCAGAGCATCCGCCTACGTTTCGAATCAGCTACGCACGAGGCCCGTGTCTATGTGGGTGGCACCATGGTCGCGGAGCACGTCGGGGGGTACACGCCGTTCGAAGCCGACGTGACCACGCTCGCAGTGCCCGGCGAAGTGATTCGCATCACCGTCGGCGTAAACAATGAACTCAGCAAGACGACTATCCCGCCAGGGTCTGTTGTCACGACAGAGGATGGGCGTCGGTCGCAGAAGTACCTGCACGACTTCTTCAATTACGCCGGACTCGCTCGCTCTGTCTCGCTGTTCAGCGTGCCGACTGTCGCGATCGAGGACATCACAGTCGTCACTGACGTCGACGGCACCACGGGGAGCGTTCGCTACCGTGTCGATGGTCCGCACGATGCGCAGGTCGAGGTCGCCGTGCGCGATGAGCATGGGCACGAAGTCGCCACAGCTCGCGGAGTCTCGGGAACACTCTCCATTCCAGAGGTGAACCTCTGGCAGCCAGGTAACGCCTACTTGTATGAGTTCGCTGCTCGGATCGTCGACAACCAGGAGGTGATCGACGAATACGTGCTTCCTGTGGGGATCCGAACGGTGGAGGTGCGGGGGTCCGAGTTCCTCATCAACGGTGAGCCCTTCTACTTCCGTGGATTCGGCAAGCACGAGGACAGCCCGGTGCGGGGCAAGGGCCATGACCTGGCCTACATGGTCCACGACTTCCGCCTCATGGAATGGGCTGGCGCCAACTCGTTCCGCACCGCCCACTATCCGTACGCCGAAGAAGTGCTGGACTACGCCGATCGACATGGGATCGTCGTCATCGACGAGACCGCGGCGGTCGGCCTCAACCTCGCTATCGGCGCAGGCATGAGCACGGGCGCGAAGGAGACCACGTTCGGTCCGGGGAACTTCCACGATGAGATCCGTGAAGTGCACGCGCAGGCGATCCGGGAACTCATTGCACGAGACAAGAACCACCCGAGCGTGGTCATGTGGTGCATCGCCAACGAACCTGCGTCGTTCGAAGCGGGCGCGCTCGAGTACTTCCAGCCACTCGTGGAGCTGACCCGCGAACTCGACTCGACGAGGCCCGTAACCTACGCCAACCTCGTCTTCGCCTCCTACGACACGGACAGGATCGCGCACCTCTTCGATGTCATCTGCCTGAATCGCTACTACGGCTGGTACGCCGACGCCGGCGATCTGCGCAGCGCGGAAGCACATCTCGAGACGGAGCTGCAAGGGTGGCAGGGTCTCGGCAAGCCGCTGGTGATGACCGAGTACGGCGCAGACACGCTCTCGGGCACGCACTCGGTCTTCGCACAGCCGTGGACAGAGGAGTTCCAGGTCGATCTCCTCGCGATGTACCACCGGGTCTTCGATCGCATCCCAGCGCTCGTGGGCGAGCAGGTGTGGAATTTCGCCGACTTCCAGACGGTCAGCGGCGCCTTCCGCGTCGACGGCAACAAGAAGGGCATCTTCACTCGTGACCGGCGACCGAAGTCGTCTGCGCATGCGCTGCGTTCGCGCTGGCTCGCCCATCGCGACGCTGAACTCGGCGGGGGCCAGAATGTCCGTTGAGGTATCGCGTCAGGCCTCGGCGCAGGGCGACTCGCCTCTGACGACAGCGCCCGCGGCAACATCCAGCGCCGGAAGCACGACCATCGCTCCAAGGGCCGATCGCGATCGGCTCTTCCCGGCTGATCCCGCTACACGGAGCATCGCTCGCGATCTCTACGATCGCATCGCGAGCGCGCCCATCATCTCTCCACACGGTCACGTGCCAGCGCGATGGCTGGCCGAAGATCGTCGCTTCGTGGACCCGACGGAACTGCTCGTCACGCATGACCACTACGTGACGCGGCTCCTGCACGCGTCCGGCGTGGACCTAGGAGCACTGGGGGTCGGGGGCGGCGATGTCGACTCTCGAGCGGCCTGGCGACTCTTCGCCGAGCATTGGGACAAATTCGCTGGAACAGCGACGGGGTACTGGATTCGTGAAGAGCTGATCGAAGTCCTCGGAATCGGGGTCGAGCTGGGCCCAGAGACAGCAGACCTCATCTTCGACGAGATTCGCTCCAAGCTCGAGACGCCTGAGTTCAAGCCTCGGGCGCTGTTCGAGCGGTTCGGCATCGAGGTGCTGGCGACGACCGACGATCCGCTCGATGATCTGCGTGATCACGCGGCGATCGCGCGCAGCGGACTGTCTGGCCGGGTCCTGCCCACGTTCAGGCCGGACCGCTACCTGGACCCGGACAGCGAGGGCTTCCCGGAAGACGTCGAGCGTCTGCTCGAGACGACGGGGGAGCCACGGTCCTTCAGCGGCTACCTCGATGCGCTGCGCGCTCGACGCGAGCATTTCATCCGTCACGGCGCCGTCTCCACCGATCACGGAGTCGAAGATCCCCACACCGTCGACCTCTCGGATCATGACGCCGAGCTGCTCTTCCAGCTCGTCGTCTCGGGTACCGCGGACGAGACGCAACGTCGGGACTTCCGCGGACACATGCTCTTGCGCATGGCGCAGCTGAGCGTCGAGGACGGTCTCGTGATGACGGTCCACGCGGGCGTCGTCCGCAACCACAGCACGCAGACGCACAGGCTCTTCGGTGCGGACACCGGCCACGACATCCCCCGCCAGACCGATTTCGTTCGAGGGCTCCGACCGCTCCTGGAGCGATTCGGTCTCGAGAGATCGCTCCATCTCGTGCTCTTCGCCGTCGACGAGACCGTCTACTCGCGGGAGCTCGCACCGATGGCAGGTTTCTATCCGAGCGTCTTCGTCGGTGCTCCCTGGTGGTTCCTCGACGCACCGGACGCCATGTTGCGCTTCCGGTCCGCGGTCACCGAGACCGCAGGGTTCTCGCGAGGCTCTGGCTTCATCGATGACACGCGCGCCTTCCTCTCCATCCCGGCACGACACGACACGGCGAGACGCGCCGATGCCGCGTTCCTCGCGCGGCTCGTCAGCGAGCAGCGCATCACCGCCAGCACAGCGGGCCGCATCATCGACGATCTCGTCGGCCCACAACCAAGAAGGGTGTTCAAGCTATGACCGCCGCAGCCCAGCCGGTGCAGAGCCTCGTCCGTTCGGAGCCAGCACCGCCCATCCGCATCGTCCATCTCGGGCTGGGAGCCTTCAGCCGCTCGCACACCGCCTGGTACACCGCGCAGGCGGCGGATTCGAGTGAGTGGGGCATCAGCGCGTACACCGGTCGGAGTCGCGAGCTCGCGGATGCGCTCGAGGAGCAGGACGGACTCTTCACGCTGGTCGAACGTCGAGCCGAGGGAGACACGGCTTCGCTCGTGACGAGCATCGTGCGCGCACGACCGGGTGGCGACCTCGACAGCCTGATCGCCGACATCGCGCGCCAGGAAACGGCGATCGTCACCCTCACGATCACGGAGCAGGGGTACCGTGTCCGGCCGGACGGCCGGCTCGACACCTCCGCTGCCGACGTCGCGGCCGACCTCGCCGCGTTGCGATCGGGGGACGAGATCGCTCCCCTGTCGACCGCGATTGGCCGACTGGTCGCTGGCCTCGAGGAGCGACGTCGATCTGCTGGCGGGCCGCTCGCCCTGATCTCGTGCGACAACGTCCCCGACAACGGGGCCGTCCTCCGTGGCGCGGTCATCGAGATGGCGAGGGTCGTTCCCGGTCTCGAGGACTGGTGCACCGAGCACGTCTCCTTCGTCTCCACCTCGATTGATCGCATCACTCCTCGCGTGGAGCCTCAGGAGCTCGAGCGACTTCGCGCGGAATACGGTGACCGGGCACCGGTCGTCGCCGAGCCCTTCCGCGACTGGGTCCTGGAAGGCGAGTTCCCGGCCGGGCGTCCGCAGTGGGAATCGGCCGGGGCGCGATTCACCGACGAGCTCGGACCGTGGGAGTCGAGGAAGCTCTGGATGCTCAACGGAGCCCACACCCTGCTCGCCTCACTCGGTCAGCTCCGCGGACATCGTTCCGTCGCGCAGGCCATCGGCGACACCGTGTGCAGGCGCGCAGTCGAGCAGCTGTGGGACGAGGCGGCCCACCACCTGCCGGCGGAGCTCGACGTCGTCGACTACCGCCGGGCACTGCTCGAGCGTTTCGAGAATCCGCGTATCGAGCATCGCCTCGCGCAGATCGCGGCGGATTCTGCGACCAAGCTGCGGCTCCGCGTCGTCCCCGTGGCGGAGCTCGAGCGGGAGGCCCAGAGGTCGGCGTCCGGATGCGCGGCCGCTGTGGCGGCGTGGGTTGCGGCCTCCGCGCGGGGGCTCGTTCCGGGTCTGCCTGGCGGTGAGGCGGGGGCTCAGGTCGCTGAGCTGGTTGCCGCGTTGAGCGAGCGCCTGGCTGCAGACGCGGAGTTTGTCGACGAGGTTGCGAGCAAGGCAATCGCGTATGAACGCGGCTTCACGATTGGTTCGAAAAACTAACTGGCAATCGGTTGTCAAAAGTCGACACGAGTGCTTTACTGAACGCAACGTCGTCGCCGCTCTCCACAAAGCGGCGGCGGCATGTGTGACCTGGATTCTTACAAAGGAGTTTGAATTATGCCCATCAATCCCCCCAAAAACCGGCGATTCCGGTGGCAGGCGGCCTTGGCGACGGGCGTCGTCGCGTCGCTCGCGCTCGTCGGGTGCGCCGGAGGTGACGCGGCGGAAACCGGTGGCCCGATCGAGCACGAGCTCAAGGTCTCCGCGGTCTCCCCTCCGAACTCCCTCGATCCGTCGCAGCTCGTGGACGGTCAGCAGATGTTCGTGTGGAGTGCGCTCTTCGACACACTCCTCAAGCGCGACCCGATGAGCGGCGAACTGCAGCCGAACGCAGCGGAGTCCTGGGAGTACAACGAGGACGGCACCCAGCTGACCCTGAAGCTGCGCGACGATCTGACCTTCAGCTCCGGCGACCCCGTCACCGCCGAGGCCGTAGCGGCCACGATGCTCCGCTCGAAGGAGACGCCGGGCCAGGTGCAGCCCCGCTTCAAGCTCGTCACCGACGTCACTGCGGTCGACGACACGACCGTGCAGGTCTCCTTCGAATCCTTCGACCCGCAGTTCGTCGAGAACCTCGCGCAGGGGCCAGGGGCCATCGGCGACCCGGCCACGATGGACGAAGAGCGCACCGCCACCGACCCCGTCGGCTCCGGCCCGTTCGTTCTCGACACCGCTCAGACGGTGCCCGGCAGCAGCTACGTGCTCACCAAGCGCGACGACTACTGGGACGCGGACAGCATTCCCTACTCCTCGATCACCGTCCGGGTCCTCCAGGACCCGACTGCCGCATTCAACGCGCTGCAGTCTGGCGAGATCAACGCGACGACCGTGCAGTCTCAGCTCCTCGGCCAGCTCGACGCCTCGCAGTACACGACGACCACGATCGATGCGGTGGCAGTGGCCTACCTCAATGTCCTCGACCGGGCCGGCGAGCAGTGGCCCGCGCTCGGCGACCCCCGAGTGCGGCAGGCCATCAGCATGGCCATCGACCGGCAGGGCGTGCTCGACGGGATCTATCAGGGCACCGGCCGGGTGACCGAGCAGATGTTCAGTCCCTATAGCGACGTGTACGACGAGGGCCTCGACGACACCTACGCCTACGACCCGGAAGCGGGCAAGAAGCTCGTCGAAGAGGCTGGCTTCGCCGGTGAGAAGTTCCAGATCCCAAGCACCTTCCTCACCACAAGCATTGAGCCCGTGTTGTCGCAGGCCTTCACCGACATCGGACTCGAGATCGAGTGGGTGACGGTGCCACCGCAGCAGGCGCAGTCCGCAGTCTCCTCCGGCCAGTACGGCCTCTCGTACCAGATCCTGGGCTTCAGCTCGGTCCCCTCCGATGCGGCCACGAACTTCTCGGCGTCAGGCTTCGGCAACCCGCGCGGTTTCACGGACCCGAAGATCGATGAGCTGTTCGCGAAGATCAACAGCACCATCGACTTCAAGGAGGCGGTGCCCACCTACAAGGAGCTCAACGCCTACACCGTCGAGCAGGCCTTCCAGATCCCCATCGTCTTCACAGGCTCCAACTGGGTGACCACGGACGGCATCGTGTTCGAAGCCGAGGCGAACACGCTGTCCACCTGGCGCCTGTTCAAGATCGCCGAGTAACGCGCCGCGGGGCGGTGGGTCCACCCACCGCCCCGCAAGCCCAGGAGGCACCAATGACCACGTACATCCTTCGGCGACTCGGCACCGGCATCATCCTTGCGCTGCTCGTCACGTTCATCACCTTCATGCTGCTCAGCACCTCCTTCGAGGACGTGGCCCGCACCATCCTCGGCCCCTCCGCGACAGACGAGACCGTCGCGGCGCTCATGGAGACCCGCGGATGGGACCGGCCAGCGATCGTCCAGTACGGTGACTGGCTGCTGCACGCGCTGCAGGGAGACTTCGGGCAGTCCGTCTACACCAGCCTGCCCGTGCTGCCATCAGTGCTGCAGCGCCTCGCCGTCACGCTGGCGCTCATCGTGCCGGCACTCGCGCTGACCGTCCTCCTCTCCACCGTGCTCGGCGTCTGGGCTGCCTCCCGCGGGGGCTTCGTCGATCGCTTCGCGCAGGGCATCTCGCTCGTCGGCTACCTCATCCCCGCCCTGCTGCTCGCCATTGGGCTCGTCGTGATCTTCGCGGTCCAGCTCAAGTGGCTCCCCGCCACGGGCTACACGCCACCGACCGAAGACCTCGGCGGCTGGGTCCGCAGCATCACCATCCCCGTCATCGTGCTCACGATCGGCGGCGTCGCCAACATGGCGGCGCAGGTCCGCGGCCGCATGATCGACGAGCTGCGCCGAGACTACGTCCGCACTCTGCGGACTCGAGGAATCTCCTCGAAGTCGATCGTGCTCAAGCACGCGCTCCGAGGCGCAGGCGGACCCGCGCTGACGGTCATGTCGCTCGAGTTCATCCAGATGTTCGGAGGCGCCCTCATCATCGAGAACGTCTTCGCGCTGCCCGGCTACGGCAGCTTCGCCTTCAACGCCTCACTGCAAGGCGACATCCCCGTCATCCTCGGGGTCGCCGCCTGGAGCGTCATCCTCGTCACCGTCGTCAACCTCGCCACCGACCTCGCCAACGGCTGGCTCAACCCGAGAGCGAGAGTCAATTGAGTCTCGAACAACCTCCGAAGACCGAAGCGGTCTCCGTCCCATCGACCGAGACCATCGCCACCGTCGAGAATGCCGCAGACGTCGCCAGAACGTCGATCTGGCGGCGCCTGCTCAAGGACCCGCAGGCAGTCGTCACCGCATCCATCCTCGTCATCATCTTCGCGCTCGGCGTGCTCACGCCCCTGCTGACTCAGCACGGCCCGAACGATGCCGACCTGAGCATGGTCAACGCACCTGTGGGCACGCCCGGCTACCCGCTCGGCGGCGATGAGGCAGGCAGGGACATCTGGACGCGCCTGCTGCACTCGGTGAACACCGCAGGCATCTCCGCGCTCATCGGCACGAGCATGGCGCTCCTGGTCGGCGTCGTCGCCGGTCTGGTCGGCGGCTACTTCGGCCGGAGACTGCAGGGAGCCACGGAATGGCTCTTCAGCCTCATCATGACCTTCCCCGGCGTGCTCCTGCTCATCATCCTCATGCCGGTCACCGGCGGCGACTATCGGGTCACGATGCTCATCTTCGGTGTGCTCCTCGCTCCCGGCGTCTACCGCATCGTGCGCAACCTCGTGCTCGGCGTCAAGAACGAGCTGTACGTCGACGCGGCCCGTGTCTCAGGGCTCGGCAACTTCCGCATCCTCAGCCGCCACGTCCTCTTCGTCATCAGGGGGCCCATCATCATCGCGGGCGCGTTCATGGCGGGGTCTGCGATCGCCGTGCAGTCGGGCCTCGCGTTCCTCGGCGTCGGGTCTGTGCAGATCCCGAGCTTTGGTGCGATGATCGCCTCGGGATTCCGCAACCTGTACATCGAGCCGACGCAGTTCCTCTGGCCGAGCCTCACGCTCGGCGTGATCACCGCCTGCCTCGTCCTGCTCGGCAACGCCCTCCGTGACACCCTCGAGGGGTCGAAGCCGAAGCCGGTCAAGATGGGCAAGGGGCAGCGGGTCATCGAGGACCTTCCAGAGGAGGAGCCCGTCGACGGCGAACGTGCCGTCCTGCTGCGCATCCGGGACCTCATGGTCGCCTACCCGAGTCCCAGCGGCGAGCTCAACGTCGTCGTCGACAGCCTCTCCCTGAACGTCCGCCGCGGCGAGATCATGGGCCTCGTCGGAGAGTCCGGCTCCGGCAAGTCGCAGACCGCGTTCGCAACGCTCGGCGTGCTCCCTCCCGAGGCCGTCATCGTCGGCGGGTCCATCAGGTTCGACGGACGCGAGCTCATCGGACTCACGGATCGCGAGATGCGTGCCGTCCGCGGCACCGAGATCGCCTACATCCCGCAGGAGCCCATGTCGAACCTCGACCCGAACTTCCGAGTCGGCGCGCAGCTCGTGGAGGGTGTGCGGGCGGCGATCGGAGGTTCGAAGGCGGAGGCGCGCCGCACCATCCTGGAGCTCCTCCAGCGGTGCGGGATCGCCGACCCGCAGCGCACCTTCGACTCGTACCCGTTCGAGATCTCGGGCGGCATGGCACAGCGCGCGCTCATCGCAGCTGCGATCGCGAGCCGCCCCAAGCTGCTCATCGCCGACGAGCCGACCACCGCACTCGATGTCACCGTGCAGGCCGAGATCCTCGACCTGCTGCGAGACCTCCAGGAAGAACTCGACATGGCCGTGCTGCTCGTGACCCACAACTTCGGCGTCGTCGCCGACGTCTGCGACAAGATCACGGTCATGCAGAGCGGCGTGGTCCTGGAGACGGGGTCTGCCGTCGACATCTTCCAGCGACCCGAACACGAATACACCAAGATGCTGCTCGGAGCGATCCTCGACGAGGAGACCGTTCGAGCAGACCCGCCGGTGGCGGCTGCAGGAGAAAGGCACGCACGATGACGCTGCTCGATGTTCGCGACCTGAAGGTCGCCTTCCCCGGTCGCGGTTGGCGGGCCAAGCCCGTCGAGATCCTTCATGGTGTCTCGTTGCAGGTCGGACGCGGAGAGTGTCTCGGGCTCGTGGGTGAATCCGGCTCGGGGAAGACGACCATCGGACGCGCCGTGCTCGGGCTCGTCCAGCCCTCCGGCGGTGAGATCGACTTCGATGGCAAGCGGATCGACCACCTGCCCGTCCGCGCAAGGCGTGCGCTGTCGAAGGACATCCAGGTGGTGTTTCAGGACCCGTACACCTCGCTGAACCCATCGATGACGATCGGCGACATCCTGGCCGAGCCACTCGTCGTCGAGGGCGCGACCGCCAAGGATGCCCGATCGAGGGTCAGAGTGCTCCTCGACCAGGTGGGGCTTCCCTCGAACGCGATCGAGCGTCTCCCGAGGGAGTTCTCCGGTGGGCAGCGCCAACGGGTCGCCATCGCCCGCGCTCTCGCTCCCGAGCCGAAGCTGATCGTCTGCGACGAGCCCGTCTCGGCGCTCGACCTCTCGACGCAGGAGCGTGTCCTCGACCTGTTCATCGAGATCCAGCGGGCGACGGGAGTCGCCTATCTCTTCGTCTCCCACGACCTCTCCGTCGTGCGGCACATCAGCCATCGTGTCGCGGTGCTGTATCGGGGCGATCTCGTCGAGACCGGTCCTGCAGCGAAGGTCACCAAGGATCCAGACCACGCGTACACGAAGAAGCTGCTTCTCGCGGCCCCCGTCGCCGACCCGATCGCCCAGCGCGCGCGGCGTGAGGAGCGGCACCGACTCGCTGAGGCGGCCGCAGCATGAGCGGCGCGCCCATCCTCGCCGGCTTCTACCCGGACCCCACCATCTGCCGGGCTGGCGATCGGTACTACCTCGCCAACTCGTCCTTCGAGTACTTCCCGGGTGTTCCGATCTTCGAGAGCACCGACCTGCGCACCTGGACCCAGGTCGGCAACGCGCTCACCACGAGCGAGCAGCTCGACGTCCGGCCGGGGATCGACGGGGCGAGCGGAGGGATCTACGCGCCGACGCTCCGATTCCACGAGGGCCGATTCTGGTTGATCACGACGAGCATCCACAGCGTCGCTGAGGGGCACCTCCTGTACACGGCCCTCGATCCGGCGGGTCCCTGGAGCGCGCCCGTTCGCATCCCTGGTGCGATCGGCATCGATCCCGACATCGCCTGGGATGACGACGGCGTCTGCCACCTGACGTGGAGCGACGTCATACGAGGCGGGATCTCGCAGATGCCGATCGACCCGCACACTGGCGAGTCGCTCGGTGAGGTGGTCGCTCTCTGGAATGGCACCGGTGGCTCGAACATCGAGGGGCCTCACATCATCCGACGTGGTCCCTGGTGGTACCTGCTCGCGGCGGAAGGGGGGACCGGGCATGGCCACATGGTGACCATCGCGCGAGCGGCCTCCATCGACGGCCCCTACGTGGCGAATCCGGCCAACCCGATCCTGACGCATCGGAGTACCAGCAATCCCGTCCAGTCCACCGGGCACGCCGACCTCGTGGAGCTCGTCGACGGCAGCTGGGCGATGGTGCACCTGGGGACTCGGCCGCTCGGCTCCTTCCCCCGCTGGCATGTGCTCGGCCGGGAGACGTTCCTGGTCGGCGTCGATTGGGTGGATGGCTGGCCGGTCGTCGACGAAGCCCGCTTCGAGGCGCCCGCGGGCCAGCACGGATTCACCGACGAGTTCCGCGAAGACGACCTCGCCCCCCGCTGGGTCGCGCCCGGGGTGGATCCCACCGGTTTCGCCAAGCCGAGCGCCAGCGGTCTGCGCCTTGCGCGGGCTGCTGAGGGCGCCCCGGAGGCCCCTGCTCTCCTCGCCTGTCGAGTTCAGGATCACGCCTGGGCGGTCGACGTCGTCGCCGATGGCGACCTGGCGCTCAGCGTGCGCATCGACGAGCTCCACCGCGTGGCAGTGCGACGACTCCACGGCCGCCTCGAGGTTCACATGGTCGTGGGGCAGGTCGAGCAGGTGCTGCACTCCACACCGCTGCCGGCTGGGGACCTTGCGCTGTCGATCCGGGTGGCGCCGCAGCACCGCGTCTCCGCATCCCGGATCGGACCGGACACCATCAGCCTCGGGTGGTCGTCCGCCGGCCTCTACCAGGAGCTCGCAGCAGTGGACGGGCGCTACCTCTCCACTGAGGTCGCCGGCGGTTTCACGGGTCGCGTGGTCGGCGTCGAAGCTCTCGGCGACGGCGTCATAGTCCGACGGTTCAGCTACTCGCCACAATCGGCGTCCTGAGCGAGCTCGGGCACGAGCATCGAGAGCACGCCGCGGACGAGCTTCTCGGTGTCGATCTCACCCTGGGCGAACAGCCACTGCGTCTGGAGGCCATCGATGGTCGCGATGGTGACGGCCGCCATCTCCGCTGGGGTGAGCGGCCCAGAGGTTCGCCCCTGCTCGTGGAGGCTCGTGAACAGGCGGGTCATGAACGAGCGAATATTCGTGAATCGCTCGGCGAAGTGCTGGTGGGCAGGATGGGTGGTGCTCGTCGCCTCACCGACGAGCACGGCCGTGAGCTGGATGAGCCCCGGCTCCGTCTTGCGGTCGAGGAGTATCGTGCTGAGCTCGCGGAGCACCTGCACCGGGTCGGCGTCAGCCGCGAAGGTGCGGTGCGCGCGCAGGAACGCTGCGCGCCGCTGGTCTTCGAGATCGAGGACCGCCGTGAGGAGCTGCTCCTTGCGCGGGAAGTGGTGCAGGAGGCCGGTGTAGCTGACCTCGGCGTCGCGGGCGATCTGGGCCATGGACGTGCCGTGGAACCCGGACTCCCTGAACACGCGGGCGCAGGCGTCGACGATCCCAGCGCGGATGCGCGCGCTTTTTGCATACTCGGCCATGGCATCCCCCAAAGTCGTAGATGGTCACTAGTTTATGCTACGGTCGTGCAACCGGTTGTCAAAGCCGTGGTCACAGATCGAAGAAACGAGGATGTCCGATGACGAACTTCCCAGCTGGATTCCTGTGGGGCGCTGCGACCGCCCCCCATCAGATCGAAGGCAACAACGTAAACAGCGACTGGTGGGTGCGTGAGCAGCAGATGCCCGGCATGGAGCTCTCTGGCGACGCGTGCGACAGCTACCACCGGTATCGCGAGGACATGCAGCTCCTCGCTGATGCCGGGCTCACCTCGTACCGGTTCGGGCTCGAGTGGGCTCGCATCGAGCCGCTGCCCGGTCGGTTCTCGAAGGCGGAGCTCGCGCACTACCGCCGCATGATCGACACCTGTCGGGAACTCGGCCTCGAGCCCGTCATTACGCTCCAGCACTTCACGACCCCGAACTGGTTCGCCGAACAGGGGGGATGGTCGTCACCGGATGCGCTCGAGCTCTTCACCCGCTTCGTCCGAGAGGCGTGCGGCATACTCCACGACGTCCAGTGGGTCGCGACCATGAACGAGCCCAACATGCAGGCGGCGATCATGACCGCCATGCAGCGCATGAGCCAGCAGCAGGACGCGACCTGGCAGAGCCCGACCGTCGACACCGAGCAGTCGGACGAAGACCGCAAGCGCTCATCCCGCAACTTCCTCGCAAACGCGGACCCCGCCATCGGTCGCAGGTTCGTTGAGATCCATCATGCTGCACGCGACATCGTCCGAGAGCTGACGAACGCCAAGGTCGGCTGGACCATCGCGGCTGGCGCCCTCGTCGCCCAGCCCGGTGGCGAGGAGCGGATGCTCGAAATCCGGTACGGCAAGGAAGACGTCTTCTGGGAGGGCAGCCGCGGTGACGACTGGGTCGGCGTGCAGGCCTACTCGAGCCAGGAGGTCGACGCCGACGGCCTCGTCCCGCATCCTGACCGCCCGGACAACACCCTCGTCGGGACGGCGTACCGCCCTGATGCCCTCGAGATGGCTGTGCGTCACGCGTGGGATGTCACCCAGGGGGTCCCGGTGCTCGTGACCGAGAACGGCATCGCCACCTCCGACGACGAACAGCGCATCCGCTACACGGACGAGGCGCTCCAGGGCCTGCAGCGCGCGATGCACGACGGTATCGACGTACGCGGGTACCTGCACTGGTCACTGCTCGACAACTTCGAGTGGGGTCACTGGGAGCCGACCTTCGGTCTCGTCGCGGTGGACCGGGAGACCTTCGAGCGCACGCCGAAGCCGAGCCTCGCCTGGCTCGGAGCTGTCGCAGCCCGCAACGAACTCGGCTGACCGGCGTCCTCGTCGTGGTCGATGTCACGCAGGAGGACGGGATCGCGATTCATCGCGACCCCGTCCCCTGGTGGGCGATCGTGCTCGTCGTCGCTGCGACCTTCGGTGCGGGCATGGCGATGCTGGTGCCCATGACGTACACGCTCGCGGTTCGGCTCGACCAGCTCGCCCCGGGGCAGGTGGGTGCGCTCGGCGTCGTCCTGGGAGTCGGCTCTGCCACGACGCTGGTCGTCGCCCCGCTCTCGGGCATCCTGAGCGACCGCACCCGGACGCGCTTCGGACGGCGCAGGCCATTCACGGTCGTAGGTCTCGCCCTCGGGCTGCTCTCGGTCGCGATCATGATCGCAGCGCCGAACGTCGGAGTGCTCACCCTCGGCTGGGTGGTCGCGGCTGCGGGCTGGGGGACGGCGACCGGCTCCATCGGCAACTGGCAGGCCGACCGGCTTCCGGTCAAGCAGCGCGGCTCTGTGTCCGGTGCCACCGGGTTGGCCATGCAGGTCTCGCCGGTCGTGGGGATGCTGGTCGTCGCTCCGCTCAGCGGACGAACGGACCTCGCGTTCCTGGTGCCCGCGGGTGTGGCACTCGTTTTGGTCGGCCTCTTCGTCGTCTTCGCACCGGAGCAGGACACTCGCGGGATGACGCTGGAGGAGGAGCGCCTCACCGTGCGGATGGTGCTGCGCAGCTTCCTCTTCAGCCCCCGCGCGGCACCGGACTTCGCCTGGGCCTGGCTCGGCAGGTTCGTGTTCTTCCTGGGGCTGACGGCGACGACGAGCTTCACGGTGTACTTCATCGCGCAGCGTCTCGACCTGGCGGTGGCAGACGTGGTCGGAGTCATGGCGCTCGTCTCGGTGTTGAGCATGATCACGGCCACGTTCGGGTCGCTGGGCGGTGGCTGGCTGAGCGACCGCCTGGCCCGTCGCCGACCGTTCGTCTTCCTGGGCTCGCTCCTCTTGGGCGCAGGGAGTCTCGTGCTCGCCTTCGCCGGCGACTTCACCTCGATACTGGCCGGCATGCTCATCAGCTCGCTCGGCATCGCGTTGTTCTCGACCGCGGGTCAGGCCCTCGTGCTTGACGTCCTGCCGGACCGGGATTCGCAGGCTGGCCGGTACATGGCCATCACGCTCTTCGCCCAGAAGATCCCCGGAGTCCTCGCCCCATTGCTCGCGCCGCTGCTCCTGCTCGTCGGAGGCGGGGAGGAGAACTTCACGGTGCTCTACGGGGTGTCGGCACTGCTGGCGGTTGCTGGCGGCGCCATCATCGCCACTCGGGTCACGGGTGTGCGCTAGACCAGAAAGGCAACCGATTGCCAACTTTCCAGATTTCTGATTGACTCGACCTACACCACATCGCAACGAAGCGCAGAGAGGCCCACATGCTGAAGCCAAAGCCCACACCCACCCGCGAGCTCGTCAACCTCGACGGCGTCTGGAAGTTCGGCATCGACACGCGACTCGGCGACGAGCCATGGTCGGGTCCGCTGCAGACGCCACTCGAGGCGGCCGTTCCCGCGTCGTACAACGACCTCTTCACCGACCCTGAGATCCGCGACCACGTCGGCTGGGTCTACTACCAGCGCGAGGTACGGGTGCCCCGCGGATGGGCGAACGAGCGGGTCCTGTTGCGCTTCGACGCTGCAACGCACGCCGCACGCGTCTACGTGGGTGACCAGCTCGTGGGCAAGCACGTGGGTGGATACACGCCCTTCGATATCGACATCACCGACCTGGCGCCCGCCGGCTCCGCCTTCCGGCTGACCGTGGCCGTCAGCGGCGACCTCACGAACGAGACCATCCCACCTGGCAAGATCGAGGTGGGGTTCGACGGGAAGCGCAAGCAGACGTACTTCCACGACTTCTACAACTACGCGGGCCTCGCGCGCTCGGTGTCGCTGCACAGCGTGCCCGTCCGCAGCATCAGCGACGTCACGGTGCGCACGACGTTCGAGGACAAGGTCGGTGCCGTCGACTACCGGGTGGACGCAGCCGACGGACTCGAGGTGCGTGTGCGACTCGCGGACGCATCCGGAGCAGTGGTGGCTACAGCCGACGGCGCAACTGGCGTGCTGTCTGTGGAGGATGTGACGCTCTGGCAGCCGGGCGCCGCCTACCTCTACGAGCTCACCGTCGAGGCGCTCGACGGCGGCGAGATCGTCGACAGCTACCCGGTCCCCGTCGGCGTGCGCACGGTCGAGGTGCGCGGGGCCCAGTTCCTCGTCAACGGAGAGCCGTTCTACTTCACCGGCTTCGGCAAGCACGAGGACACGACGGTGCGGGGCAAGGGGCACGACAACGCCTACCTCGTGCATGACTTCCAGCTCCTCGAGTGGACCGGCGCGAACTCGTTCCGCACGTCTCACTACCCGTACGCCGAGGAAGTCCTCGAGTTCGCCGACCGCCACGGCATCCTCGTGATCGACGAGACGGCCGCCGTTGGCCTGAACATGGGCGTCGTCGGCGGCATGACGGGAACGCCCCCGTTCCCGACGTTCTCCGAGCAGTACGCGAACGAGCGGACCCAGGCGGCGCACGAGCAACACCTGCGAGAGCTCATCACCCGCGACAAGAACCACCCCTCGGTGGTCATGTGGTCGATCGCGAACGAGCCAGCCTCGAACGAGGACGGCGCTCGCGAGTACTTCGAGCCGCTCGTGAACCTCGTCCGAGAGATGGACCCGACACGTCCCATCACCTACTCGCTCGTCATGTTCGCGACGTTCAACAACGACCAGATCATCGACCTCTTCGACGTGGTCAGCATCAACCGGTACTACGGCTGGTACGTGACAGCGGGGGACCTCGCCAGCGCGGAGCTCATGCTCGAGGGCGACCTCAGAGGTTGGATCGAGCGCACCGGCAAGCCGATCATGATGTCCGAGTACGGCGCGGACACGCAGGAGGGTCTCCACTCCGTCTGGGATCAGGTGTGGACGGAGGAGTACCAGGCTTCGTTCCTCGCGATGTACCACCGGGTCTTCGACCGCCTCCCGGAGTTCGTCGGCGAGCAGGTCTGGAACTTCGCGGACTTCGCGACCACCAACGGACTCCACCGCGTGGGCGGCAACCGCAAGGGAGTCTTCACCCGAGACCGCAAGCCGAAGGCAGCCGCCCACGAGCTCCGCCGACGCTGGCGGGGCCTCGACGGACGCAAGCCCAGCAGCGACGACTGAGCCGCGACAACCGCGACGGAACAGGAAGCATCATGATCATCGAGAAGGCAGAAGTCATCGTCACGAGTCCCGACCGGAACTTCGTGACGCTGAAGCTCACGACGGACGACGGGCTCACGGGCATCGGCGACGCGACCCTCAACGGCCGAGAGCTGGCCGTGGTCGCCTACCTCAGCGAGCACGTCGTGCCGCTGCTGCTCGGCAGCGACGCGCACCGCATCGAGGACACCTGGCAGTTCCTTTACCGGAGCGCGTACTGGCGGCGCGGTCCGGTGACGATGGCCGCCATCGCCGCCGTCGACATGGCGCTGTGGGACATCAAGGGCAAGGCCGCGGGCATGCCCGTCTACCAGCTCCTCGGCGGCGCCTCGCGCACGGGACTCCTCGCCTACGGGCACGCGTCCGGCAAGACGACCGACGAGGTGTTCGACTCCATTCGCTCGCATCAGGAGCAGGGATACCGGGCGATCAGAGTGCAGACAGGAGTTCCTGGCCTCAAATCCATCTACGGGATCGCCTCGAACGCCACCTACGAGAGCAACAAGGGCGTGCGCTACGACCACGAACCGGCGCAGCGCGGCGCGCTCCCCAACCAGGAGGACTGGGACACCCGCAGCTACCTGCGCCACGTCCCGACCGTCTTCGAGGCGGTCCGCAACGAGTTCGGCCCCGAGCTGCCGCTGCTGCACGACGCCCACCACCGGCTCACCCCCATCCAGGCGGCGAGCCTCGGCAAGTCGCTCGAGCCGTACGACCTCTTCTGGCTCGAGGACGTGACGCCGGCGGAGAACCAGGAGGCGCTGCGCCTCGTGCGGCAGCACACGACCACGCCACTGGCCATCGGCGAGATCTTCAACACCGTCTGGGACTACCAGACGGTCATCCGCGAGCAGCTCATCGACTACGTGCGCAGCGCGGTCACGCACACGGGCGGCATCACGCACCTCAAGAAGGTCCTCGACTACGCCTCCCAGTACCAGATCAAGTCGGGCATGCACGGTCCGACCGACATCTCGCCGGTCGGCATGGCCGCCGCGATGCATCTCGGCCTGTCCATCCACAACTTCGGCATCCAGGAGTACATGAAGCACGGCGCGAAGACCGACCAGGTCTTCAAGCAGAGCTTCACGTGGGAGAACGGCATGCTCCACCCCGGCGACGCTCCCGGGCTGGGCGTCGAACTCGACGTGGACGAGGCCGGCAAGTACCCCTACGTGCAGGCGTATCTCCCCTTCAATCGGCTGCATGACGGAACCGTCCATGACTGGTGATTCCCCTCTGGCTGGCGGCGGGGGGCCGCGCATCGTCGTGATGGGCGTCTCCGCTGCTGGGAAGAGCTCCGTCGCGTCGGGGCTGGCCGCGAGGCTCGGCACTCGGTGGGTGGATGCGGATGACCTGCATCCAGCTGCGAACATCGAGAAGATGGCCGAGGGGATTCCGCTCGAAGACGAAGACCGTTGGCCGTGGCTGGACGACGTGGCAGCGAGGATCGAGGCGGAGGGTCGGGCAGGTGGCATAGTTGTCGCATGCTCGGCGCTCCGCCGGGTCTACCGCGATCGCATGCGCGCGCGGGCAGCCGGTCTGGTCTTCGTGCACCTGGTCGGCAGCCGGGAGCTCCTCGCGAGGCGTGCGGTCTTGAGAGAAGGGCACTTCATGCCAGCGAGCCTGCTCGATACGCAGCTGAACACCTTGGAGCCCCTCGACTCGGACGAGACGGGGTTCGCGCTCGACGTGAGCGGCACCGTCCAGGAGATCGTCGACGAGGCAGCCGAGCGAGTCGCCCAGCATGCCAGCTGAGCTGAGGAGTGCCCTCGACGCGGAGGATGCGCTGCCGGACGAGCTGCCACCTGAGCTCGTCGCGAGGCTGCAGAAGCGGGGCGGGATCGCGACCATCTACGACATCGCCGAGCTGGCGGGGGTGAACCCGTCGACCGTCTCGAGAGCGCTCAGCAAGCCGGGACGCATCAGCGCAAAGACGGAGAAACGCATCCGCGCCGCGGCGGAGCGACTCGAGTTCCGATTCAACCCCATGGCTCGTGCCCTGCCGACAGGGCGAACGCATACGCTGGCGCTTGTCGTCGCGGACATCACGAACCCCATGTTCTTCGGCATCGTGCGCGGGGCCGAGCAGGCGGCTTCGGCTGCTGGCTACACGCTCATCATCACCGAGTCCCAGGAGTCGGGGGCGAACGAGGCCGAGGCCATCTCCCGCGTGCTGCCGAGCGTTGACGGGCTCGTGCTGGCGACCACCCGCCTCGACGACGAGCGGATCTCCGAGATCGCTGTGCGCAAGCCCCTCGTCGCCATCAACCGTGATATCGACGGCGTCGCGAGCGTGCTGCCCGAGATCGAGGCAGGTGTCACCGACCTCCTCGAGCATCTCGTGGGTCGCGGCCACCGCACGATCACGTACCTCTCCGGCCCGGAGAACTCCTGGATCAGCCGCCGCAGGTGGGAGATCCTCCTCGATGTCGCGGAACGACTCGACGTCGGGCTGGTCGAGATCGGGCCGAATGCCCCGACGATCGAGGGCGGCCGTGCCGCCTGGCGTCGCGTGATCGCAGCGCGCCCGACCGCGGTCATCGCCTTCAACGACCTGATGGCGATCGGCGTCATCCAATCCGCTGCTGCAGTAGGCGTCAGTGTGCCGGACTGCCTCAGCGTGGCTGGCTTCGATGACATCTTCGGCAGCGAGCTCATCGTCCCGGCGCTCACGACGGTTCGCGCCCAGCTGGTGCTCGCGGGGCAGCTCGCGGTCGAGAAGGTCCTCAGGCAGATCGACGACGAGGGTGATGCGGATGCTGACGAACCCCTCGCCACGAAGCTCATCGTTCGGGAGAGCACGGCAGAAGCTCGGCCCGGTCCGTGGTCCGCGGCATGAGCGGCTCGGGTCCGCGCTGGGCGGTCATCGGCACGGGCGACATCTCCCGGCGGGTCATCGCCGACCTGCGCGCAGCGTCGACCGGCTCGATCTCGGCTGTTTGGGGGCGATCCGAGGAGCGTGCTGGGGCGTTCGCCACCGAGTTCGGGATCGAGTCGTGGACAACCGATCTTGCTGAGCTGCTCGGGCGCGTCGACGTCGACGTCGTCTACATCGCTACTCCGTCGGGGACACACCGCGACATCGCCGTGCGTGCGTTGAATGCCGGCAAGCACGTGCTTGTCGAGAAGCCGATCGCCATGTCGGCCGCGGAGGCGCAGGAGATCTTCGACGTCGCTGCGGCGGCCGGTCTGTTCGCGATGGAGGCGATGTGGATGAAGTTCAATCCGCTGCACGCGGAGATCGAGCGACGCGTGGCTGCGGGGCTGCTCGGCGATCTGAGCGCCGTCAGGGCGAGCTTCGGCACTCCTTTCCATGCACGTGGCGGGCGCACCAGTCCCGCCCAGGCTGGAAGTGCCCTGCGGGATCGCGGCATTTACACCGTAACCCTCGCGCACTGGCTGCTGGGCGAGGGAGATGTCGTCTACGCAGAGGGGACGCTGCTTGACGGTGTCGACGTCCGTGGTTCGGCCGTGCTGCGCTTCGGGGCGAGCTCTCACGCTCAGCTGGCATGGTCGGGCACGGAGTTCCTGGACCTGTCGGCGGCGGTGAGCGGAGATCGGGGGTGGGTCGAGTTCGAGGCGATGTTCTGGGCCGGCACGAGGGCCCGAATCCACGCGGGTTCTGCCGAGCGGATCTTCGTGACGCCCGAGGTCGTGGACTTCCCGCGCGTGGGAAACGGCTACCAGCCCATGCTCCGCGAGGTGGAGAGCATGATCTCGGACGGCGCAGTGGTGCATCCCCGGCATGGGCCGGAGGCCACCGTGCAGGTCACGCGCACCATGGATGCCATCGAGCGCAGACTCCGAGCGCAGGCTGTCGACCTGGCGGCTACCGTCTAGCTGCCCCGCCGGCTCACGGTGGTGCCCGCGTTCTCACGCGAACGAAGCTGAGAACGCCGTGACAACCGATTGCCAAAAGTTCAGCAAAGTGTTTTGATTGGTCCATCATGCAACGGCGCATCCGAGAATGATCCCCCGGAACGCCGGACCTCACACCCGCGGTTTTCCTGCTGGGACCGAAGGTACAACCGATTGACAGAACTGTCGTCGAACGGGGTTCAAGCCCCACTCGCTTCACGCTGAGACCGAAAGAAGGCCCATGTCTGAGGACGCTTCAACGATGAAGGCTTCTGAGGAGGCAGGACGCTGGACGACCTCCGTCGCAGTGCACTACGAGGAGAAGAAGCCCACGAGCCGGTACATCCGCTGGTACCTGCTCGTCGCGCTCATGATCTCCGCGATCTGGGCCTCGGTCAATGGCATCCTCATGCCGAACCAGGTTCAGCTGCTGGAATTCGGCAGGCTGTTCACGGGGCCGGATGCAGGTGTCGACCTGACGGCGCTGACCGAGCTCAGCCGAGCCGTCGCAGCTGGCGAGGTCCAGCCGACGACTGACGAGACACGGCAGCTCGCGATCCTCACCGACTTCGAGACCGCACGCGCGGCGAGCCTCGCCGTGGTCACGACAGTCAGCGCCATCGTCGTGATGCTGCTGCAGCCCGTCATCGGGGTGTTCTCTGACCGGACACGCTCTCGGCTGGGACGTCGAGCCCCCTGGATCCTCTACGCAGGTCTCCTCGGCGCGCTGCTGCTCGTCGCCGTCAGGTACGCTCCGTCCATCGCCGTGCTGGTCGTGCTCTGGACCTTCACCGAACTGGTGATCAACGTCGTCAGCACCCCGCTGCAGGCGACGGTCGCCGACCGTGTGCCGCGTGAGCGCCGCGGCCGTGTGACCTCCTACACGAGTCTCGGCGCCATCGTCGGCGGTCTCCTCGGAGGTATCGGGGCGGGAGCGATGTTCGGGATGATCGGCCTCGACTTCTACTTCGTGCTGGCGCTGCTCTTCGCGCTCGCCGTCGTCCTGTTCGTCGTGCGGAACCGCGACGAGTCCTCCGTTGAGATGCAGCGGCAGCCGTTCCGCTGGGGAGAGTTCATCAGGGGATACGCCAGCGCACTCAAGGCGCGGGACTTCCGTTGGCTCTGGATCTCACGCGCACTCTTCTTCTTCGGCTACAGCACCTCGACGGTTCTGTCCCTCTACATGCTGCAGAGCTACATCAGCCCCGCCTTGAGTGCTGAGCAGGCGTCCGCGACGGCGCCGCTCCTCTCCATGGCGTCGCTGCCGGCGACGCTGATCGCGGTGACGGTGTCGGGCCGCTGGTCTGACCGCGTCGGGCGGCGCAAGCCCTTCATCATCGCCGCATCCCTGCTCATGGCGGTCTCGATGACGGTGCCGCTCATCTCGCCCACATTGCCTGGCCTCTTCGTGCAGACGATTCTCACGGGACTCGCGTTCGGCATCTACCTCCCCGTCGACAATGCGATGTTCATCGACGTGCTCCCAGACCCCGAGCGAGCTGGCCGAGACCTCGGCCTGGCGATCGTCGCCACCAACCTCGGACAGTCCATGGCTCCGGCGCTCGCCGCGGTGATGGTCGCCATCACCGGCGGGTACGCGATGGTGTGGGTGGCCGCTGCCATTCTCGTCGCCGCCGCGACGCTCACCATCTCGCCGATCAGGGAACAGCGTCGGCGGGCGCCGGTCACCGCGTGACGCCCGTCCTCCGATCCGCCCCCAACGACGACGACGCTCTCAGAAATGAGCTGACGTCGGTCCACCGAGAGAAAGCAGCAGCACACATGACCCGCGAAACGCCCATCACCGCACAGTCCAGCATCGGCCAGTGGCTCGACCACCCGGCTGGTGGTCCGCTCATCCGATCACTCCTCGAGCAGTCGGGCACGGACCCGGCGATGCTCGCCCCGATGCGCAGCCTCCCGCTGCAGCAGCTCGTCGCGGCCAGCGGCGGACAGATGCCGCAGTCCGTCGTGGATGACCTCGTCCTCGCCGCCAACGGCGGCGTCGCTCCGGGGCCCGGTGCCGGTCCGCAGGGCGAGCTCGTGTTCGCGGGTCGCTTCGCCGGGAAGACGGTCGTCGTCACCGGCGCAGCTTCCGGTATCGGCCGAGCAACCGCCTCCCGTGTCGCCAGGGAGGGGGCACGCGTCGTCGCCGTCGACGTCTCGCAGGAGCGCCTCGATGAGCTCGTCGCGAGCCATGCAGGCGCCGACATCGTGGCCGTCCGAGCAGACATCACGGTGCAGGCGGACGTCGACGCGATCGTGGCGGCTGCCGACGGTCGCATCGATGCGCTCGCCAACGTCGCCGGCATCAACGACGACTTCTCGCCGGCGCACGAGACGAGCGATGCAGTGTGGGACCGAGTCCTGGCCATCAACCTGACCGGTGCGTTCAAGGTGCTGCGGGCCGTGCTCCCGACGATGCTCGAATCCGGCGCCGGATCGGTGGTCAACGTCGCCAGCGAGGCCGCGCTGCGCGGCAACAGCTCAGGCAACGCCTACACCGTCTCCAAGCATGGCATCATCGGGCTCACGAAGTCCTCGGCCTTTATGTACGGGCCTCAGGGCATCCGAGTGAACGCCGTCGCACCGGGCGGCGTCGCGACCGGCATCCCCATGCCGCCGAACATGTCGGAGCAGGGCTCGGCGCGCCTGCAGCCGTTCCAGGCGATGATCCCGACCATCGCGACTGCGGAGCAGCTCGCGGCGTCCATCACCTTCCTGTTGTCGGACGACGGCGTCAACATCAATGGGGCCGTCCTGGCCTCCGACGGCGGCTGGTCCGTCCAGTAAGAGCAGAGAAAGCGGCCTCCCTCCTCGAACCGAGGAGGGAGGCCGCTTTCTCGTTGCGGCGGCTACTCGCTCGTCACGCGTCCGCGGCGCTTCTTGATGAGGAACACCGCTCCGGTGCCCGCGAGCACGGCCCCGAGGAGAGCAAGGAAGCCGGCGATGCTGCCGTCGACACCCGTCGTGGCGAGGTCGCCGTCCTGGCCGCCGGCGTCGGAGTCGCCGTTCCCGGACCCGTTCCCGCCGCCGTTGCCGGGGCTCGTGGTCGGCGCCGTGGTCCCGGTACCGTCCGTGGAGGTCGGCTGCGGCGTGGGCTCCGCGGTGCCCGTGGGGTTCGGCTCGGCGATGCTCTCGACGGCGCTGTCCAGCGTGACCGGGCCGACGAGGCCGGCCGGGATGAGGCCGGACCCGCCGTGCACGCTGTTGTACGCCTGGTACTTCACGTTGGCGACCGGGTTGCTGTTGTAGAGCTCCTTGAGGCCCTCGCGGCGGTTGCTCTGCACGGGCTGCACGTCGATCTCGATGACGTTGGAGCCGTTCACGAGCGCCGGCGCGATGTCGACCTCGTACGGCGCGGCGTACAGCTGCGTCTCGAACTCGTGCTCGGTGCCGGGGTTCACCCGCACTGTCGCGGCGTTGTTCACGGTGCCGAGGTTCAGCACCGCGCCGCCTTCGAGCAGGTCGGCCGCATCCGGAATCTCTACGGAGGTGCGGTAGGTGCCCGAGTCGGTGACGTACCGCAGCTCGTTGCCGAGGAAGCCGTCGGCGCTCCAGTCGCCGAGGACCTCGCCCGTGTACTCGGACGTGCTCGCCTCACCTGGGGCGTTCGTGCCGATGTTGTCGGCCGAGACCTCGAGTGAGAAGGCACCGAGCTGGTGTCCGACACCGCGCTCGGTCGTGTCGATCGACGAGGGGGTCCCATCGGAGACGGCGGAATCGGCGATGCCGGTGCCGGCTGGCTCGCAGAGCAGGACAACCGCTCCGCTCGCGTCGAGCGTCGCCGAGACGACGTTGCCGTCGACCTCCGCGTCGAAGATCTCGCCCGTCTCGGGGTCGAGCCACCAGCAGGAGTCGAGGCCGTCGGCGACCGTCAGGCTGACACCCGTTGCCGCCTCCGCGGAGGTGTTGCGCACGTACGCGAGCTCGCCTCCGGTCGAGAGTGTGCGGCGCCCGAAGCGGAGGTCCGCGTTCTCCTCGTAGGAGATGGGCGCGTCGACCGAGGCCGCGAGTGTCGCGGGGACGGCGGCTGCCTCGACGGCACCGCCCATGGCAGCGGCGATCTCGCTCACCTGAGCATCCAGCGCCGCGTACTCGCCGCCCGCATAGCCGGGCTGCGCGGCGGGAGCCGCATCGACGAAGACGATCGGTGCGCCCGCATCCTTGAGCTTCTGCAGCGCCTGCATCGTCTCGAGGGGCACGGTGCCGCTCTCGACGAGCATGGCGTCGAAGGATGCGTTGCCGCCGTTCGCGACGAGCTGCGAGCCGTCCCAGCTCAGGCCCGTCTGGATGGTGTCGTCGTTGATGGCATCCCATGCCCACCCGTTTGCCTGGGCCGTGGTGACGGATGCGAGCGGCGTGGAGCCGCCGCCGAAGCCGCCGCCGCTCGCCAGCGCCCCGAAGAGCGGCATGTAGATCGCCACGTCGCTGCTGTTCGTGCCCGACTGCATGACGTAGTTGGCGCGCGACGCGTAGTCGTTCATCGACGCGTAGTAGTCGGCGATGCCAGCCGTGTCGGCCATCTCGACGCCGATCGTGGGCCAGGCGCGCCAGCCCTCCTCGGCGAAGAGGTTGTCGTCGGACGTGAAGGCGGGGTCGTCGTTGCCGCTGTAGGTGGCGCTGAGCCCGTGGTAGAAGAAGTTGTTCACACCGCTCGTGGCCATGAGGTCGTAGCCCTGCTTCATGAACTCCGGCGTGATCTGGAACGGCACCGAGCCCAGCGTGAAGACCTCCGAGGTGACGAGGTTCTTGCCGTAGAGGTGCGCTCCGGATGCGACGCGCTTCAGCTGGTATTCGTCGAGGCCCTCGGTCTCGGGGATGTCGACGTACTGCGACGACTTCAGGGTGTCGATGGGTGGGTTGTAGGCCTGCTGGCGGTAGTCGATGCCGTACTCGCCGAGGGTGCTCGAGAACGCCTCGAGGCCCTGGAGGAACGAGTCGTTGAGGAGCACGCCGTAGTCGTGCACGATGCGCTGCGACTCCTCTTCGCTGAGGTTGCTGGCGAGCAGCGGCATCCCGCTGCCGCCGCCGAAGCGGCTGACCTCCGGTGTCTGCAGTCCGAGAGCTGCGTACTCCGGCTTGACCGTGGGGGTTCCGTCGATGAGGAACGAGTCCTGGTAGATGGAGTAGAGGGAGGGGAGGTAGGGCGTGATGTCGTAGCCGAGCAGCTCCTGCGACTCCGCGGCGGCCTGGATGAGGTCGTTGTAGTGGCGGTCGGTGTAGAACTCGTAGCTGTCGTTGAAGGCGGCGCGGATGTCGCGCGACTCGACGATGTCGTTCAGCGCGGCTTCGCCGAGCCAGCCGTTGACGAGCTTCGTGATCGCGACCGGGTTGAGGTGATCGACGACGTAGTTGCGCTTGTCCGTCGTCGTGTTCTCGATGATCGAGTTGAAGCCGTACGCGCCCGTCGTGGCGCTGTAGAGCGCGACGATCTCGTAGTCGCCCGCCGCGAGGGTCGAGGTGTCGACGCCGAAGGTCGTCTGCCCGTCGCTCGGGTACGAGAGCTGTGCGGCATCGAGGTCGAGCACCGATTGCTGCTCGTAGGTCTTGACCGAGCTGAAGTCGGACGTGAGGGTCTGGTTGGCCGTCGTCAGGTCAGCGCCCTGGCCCGTGATCGGGGCGAGCATGACGGAGTTCAGGTGCGCGTTCTCCGGTTTCCACTCGCCGAAGTCGAAGCCGAACTTCTCCGAGGCGAAGAACGGGCTGACCTCTGCCTTGGGGATGCCGAGCGAGAGCTTGCCCGTGCCGGTCGGCACCGGGACGTCACCGGACACGAGGGTGAGCGCGCCGGCCGCATCCACCCGAACGGTGGCCCGGCCCAGCGCCATCGTGTTCTGGCTGTCCTCGAGGTCGATGGAGTCGTCGCTTGCGAGGTAGCCGCTGCCGATGTTGAGGTCGACGGTGATGCCGAGCTCGTTGGCGCGGGCGATGACCGCGTCGAGCTTCGCGAAGTACTCGGGTGACTCGTAGCCGAGCACGGCCTCCGTGTCGTAGCCCGGGGCGGCGTCGTAGATCGAGCCGCCGTTGCCGCCGTTGCCCGCGATGCCCTCCTCGGTCAGGAACCCCTTCGAGAAGGCCACGATCTCGACGGCGCCGAAGCCGTTCTCGTGCAGGTAGTCGACCTGCGCGAGCAGGTCCTCCTGGCTGGCCGCGTTGCCGGGCCACCACCAGCGCACGCCTGGGCGGAAGTCGACGCCTGGCTCTGCGAACTCGGTGGGGTCGATGGCGCTGGTCGTGGTGGTGTGCTCGTCGCCGACGGCTGGTCCGGCAACGGCGAGCGTGCAGGCGACGGTGAGGGCTGCGCCGAGCGCAACGGCTCGTCGCCCTCGTCTTCGTGGATCGTTCATCTTGTGACCTCTCTGGCATCTTTGCCAACGACGGGGTGTGAACTGCCGCGCCAGCTCGTGGGGTCCGAGGGCGCGAGTGAGACCGGATTCGGGGAGTTGAATCGATTCAGTCGCGAACCTAACACGTGTTAGACGATCTCGGCAAGGGAGAATGGTCGCCATGTCCTCAGGAGCAGCCGCCGATCCCGTCCCGCGGTTCTCGCAGAGGGACGTCACCCCGCATCCGAGACGAGACCAGATTCTGGATGCGGCCACGCGGGTCTTCACGGTCAAGGGTTTCAACGCGGCGTCGATCCGCGAGATCGCCGTCGAGGCTGGCATGTCCCACACAGGAGTGCTCCACCACTTCCCCGACAAGGCGGTGCTGCTCGAGACGCTCCTCGAGCGTCGTGGCCAGCGCGCCGCCGCGGAGGTCGGCCTCGACTTCTCCACCGGGCTCTCCTACCTGCGCGGACTCCTGGCGCTCGCGGAACGCGACGTCGCGAAGCCGGACGGGGTCCTGATGTTCAGCATCGTGTCCGCGGAGGCGTTGGCCCCGACGCATCCAGCGCACGCCTCGATCGCGCGGTGGTACGAGTTCCTGCGGTCGACGGCGTTCGACGCGCTCACGGATCTGCAGGAGAAGGGGCTCTACGCTCGCGCTGGCGTTCCCGTCGAGCTCGCGGCCGTCCAGATCGCCGGCCTCAGGGCCGGGCTGACGCAGCAGTGGCTCCTGGCGCCCGAAGTGGATGCGGTCGCCGCGTTCCGCGTGCAGCTGCAGTCGTACGTGAGCGAGCCGCTGTAAGGCAGGAACCGCGCCAAGAATCGTCGGGCTCGTGCAACGAAAGCGGCCCCTGCATCCACACGATCGTGGAAGCAGGGGCCGCATTCTGAGCCGAACTACTCGCTCGTCACGCGTCCGCGGCGCTTCCTGATGAGGAACGCGGCTCCGGTGCCGGCCAGCACGACCCCGAGGAGCGCGAGGAGGCCCGCGAGGCTGCCGTCGACGCCCGTCGTGGCGAGGTCGCCGTCCTGGCCACCAGCATCCGAGTCGCCGTTGCTCGAACCGTTGCCACCGTTGCCCGGTGCCGAGGTCGGCGCCGTGGTCCCGGTGCCGTCAGTCGACGTCGGCTGCGGCTCGCCGGTCGGCTGCGGGGTGGCCGTCGCCGTCGGTGCCTCGAACGCGACCGTGTCGCGGTACGGCGTCAACGTGACCGGGCCCATGAGGCCGGTCCGCTGCTGCTCCGCGGTCTGGTAGTTCGAGTCGCCGGTCGCCTTGACTGCATTGAACATCGTCGTGGCAACCCGAACCTCGATGCGGTTCTCGCCCGGCTCCAGGTGGTGGCCGAGGTCGATGCGTGCTCGGTCGGCCTGGTTCACGACGACCTGCACGCCGTTCACCCAGACCTGGGCCGTATCGAGCACGTCACCGAGGCTGAGGTAGGCTCCATCCGATTCCGTCCAGGCCTCCGGAAGCGTGACCGTCGTCGAGTACGTGCCGAGCCCGGATGCGTTGCTCAGGTCGACCTCGCCGGTCACCTCTCGCCACGACGGCAGCTTCCCGTCGGCGTCTGCCGTGATGTCGATGGCTGGCTGGTCGACCTTCACGGTCTTGGATGCGGTCATTCCCGTCGCATCGGGCGCCGGGCCCCACGTCTGGGCGGCGAGCGACCAGGTGCTCAGGCCCTGCGGAGCCGCCAGACCGGTCACGTCGGTCGTCGTCGACGAGCCGTCGCTGAACTCCGTCCTGAACGTGCCGTTACCGGTCGCGCGCACCGAAATGCTGCCGTCGACTGCCGGTGCCAGCACATCAGCATCGCTCGACACCGCGTGCACGGCGGATCCGTCGTCGTCGACGAGGGCGAAGATCGCCGTGTCGTGAGCGGCGACGTCGACGGAGACCGTGACGCTGTCACCAGCCTGCGTGAACTCGCCGATCGGAGTCACCTCTCCAGACCAGGGGTCGAGCTGGTAGGGGCGGCCGGTGCCCGCGAGGGTCAGCGACTGCTGGACAGCCTCGCCGGACCGGTTGTACACGAAGTCGTACGTGACGCCTTCTGCCGCGCGACGGACGAAGCCGAGTGCTGAGCCCTGGTCGCTCGGGGACACGGCGGGCGCGATCGAGTCGCCGCTGAGCGCAGAGGGCAGCTCCGCCTCGGTGCCGAGCTGCGTGACGCTCGGCTGCGCGAGGAGGTCTGCGACAACTGTGGCCAGTTCCTCAGCTCCCGGCTCAGCGCCCGTCAGCTCGCTCGGCGCCTGGCCGACGACATACACGCGGAGCCCCTGCTTCGCGAGGTCACGCAGCGAGCGTGCCCCGGCGAGGGAGATCGTGCGCTGCTCGTTGAGGACAACCGCCTTGTAGCCGGAACGGTCGCCGAACAGGCCGCCGTCCGCATCCGGTGCCAGTCCCTCTTCCGCGAGGAACTGGGGCGCGAAGTAGTCGTAGGTGTACCCGGCGGATGAGGTCGCGGAGTCGGTGCCGAGCATGTGCTGCTCTGCCTGCTGTCCGCTCACCGACGAGCCCTTGAGGCCCAGGTCCTCGTAGTAGACACCGAGGTCGAGCTTCGCCTGGCCTTCGCGCAGCACGTACTGCGTGCGGGCGAGGGCGTCGTTGACCCCCGTCATGTCCTCCCAGTTGGCCTGGCGGGGTCCGAAGACGTCGTTCACGTTGAGCGCGCCGAAGATGTCCCACGGCTGGTAGCCGGGCCAGGTGCCGCCATCGCGGCCCGCTGTGCCCACACCTGCAGGTGCATCCGGGTAGGCGAAGCCGTGCCAGACCAGCTGATTCACACCACCCGCGTAGCTCTTGTAGACGCTGTCGAGGAGACCCTGCGAGTACTTGCCGCCGAGCACCGAGCCCTCGCCGCTGTCGGAGAACTGACCACCGATGTTCGGGCCGGCCATGCCGGAGCGGTAGCCGCCGAAGAACACGGCGCAGCACTCGACCGAGACGGTGTCCTTGCCGGCGAGGTGGGCGCCGCCGCTGACGACGCGGTAGTTCTGCTCGGCGCCGAGCGGGTTCGGGCTGCCGAAGTTCAGCGACTCGCCCTCGGGGATGCCTGATGCGGAGGACGCGTGCGACGTGGAGGTGGGCAGGCCGTACGCCTGGACTCGGAAGTCGAGGCCATGCGTCTGGGCCCAGGACTGCATGGGGGCCACGTACTCGTCGACGAACAGGTCGCTGACGGTCTCGCGGTAGTCCTCACGGGCCTTCTCGCCGACCTCCCCGATCTCGAATGCCGCCTCGTGCGAGCCCTGGATGCCGATACCTGCGAGTGCGGGCAGCACCTCCGTGGCGTCGTAGCCGCGGCGCTCCTCGAACTGGTCGAGGAAGCTCCAGGTCCACTTCTGCGACTCGCCGAGCTCGAGGGAGTCCTCGAAGATGGCGCCGCCTCCGACCTTGTCGAGGTTCGCCTTCACGGCGTCGGTGAGGATGTTCTCGTCCCAGAAGTCGGCCTGGATGTCGACGCCGCCCCTGCCGAGGTGATCCACCACGTAGTTCGGCTGTGTCGCCGTGTAGCCTCCGCGCTGTCCGACCAGACCGGATGCGGTCTGCTGGAAGTCGATGATCACCCAGCGTGCGCCGTCGGCTGGGAACGTGTAGTCGAGCTGGCCATCGACGACCTTGTCGGTCACGTTGACGATCGATCCCGGCACGAGTGCGGCGGGCCCTTCGCTGCCGGGGGCGCATTCGGCTTCGCACTGTGCGATCACGGTGCGGAGGCGCGTGGTCTCCGCGATGTTCACGAGGGGCGCGTCGACAGCGTGATCGCCGGAGATCGGCGTCACGGTGAGTGTTCCGGTTGCGCCGAGGCGGTCGCCGACGGCAGTGACGGTGACGGTCTCGGACGTTCCCTCTGCCCCGAGTGTCACGACGTCGCCGATCGCGAAGCCGCCGAGGCTCGCGACGGTCAGGTCCGTCTGGCCTGCGGTCGCTCCCTCGGTGAGCTTCGTCGCGACCGAGGGCGGTGCTGTCAGGGGCGCGGGGAGGGCGCCGGTGACGGTCTCGCCTGCTGCGTGAGCTGACCAGCCGAAGATGAGCTGCTGCTCCGCCTCCGGCTGGTTGAAGCTGTTCAGCGTCGGCACGGTCGGCGGGTAGTGCGGCCCGAGGTTCTGGTCGACGATGAGGCCCAGCTCGGCGGCCTTCTCGGTGATGACCTCCATCTTGTGTGCCCACGCGGGGGTGCCCCAGCCGTACTCGGCCAGGAACGCGTTGCTCTGGTTGCCTTCGCCAGCGACGATGAAGGGAGCGACCTCGACACCCCCGGCGCCGGAGGCAGCGATCTGGTCGAGCTGCTCGCGCAGCACGCTGTCCTCCGTGTAGGCCAATGGCATCCACCACCGGAACATCGGGCGAACGGCTGAGGGCGGGTCAGCGAAGGCCGCGGTGTCGATGACGGGAACCGCGGCCGTTGGAGGTGTCGGGTCGGCCGTCGCCGGAGTGGCGAGCAGTGGGCTGAGGAGGACGGACAGGCTCGCTGCCGTGGCGATGGCGACGGTGCGCCGCCTTCGGCCTCGTCTTGGTTGGGTCACGGAGTGTTCCTCTCCCTGCGCTCGGCAGGATTCGAGTGGGGCGATCGGAAGGTGAAACGATTCACAGCTGGGCCGGAAGAACCCCGCTCCCTCGACTGCTCGAGGAAGCGGGGGTGACGGACTCAGGCTTGGATGACGGCTCCGCCGTCGGCGTTGAAGTTCTGGCCGGTGATCCAGCGGCTGTCGTCGCTGGCGAGGAAGATCAGGACCGGGGCGATGTCCGTCGCTGGGTCGCCGAACCTGCCAAGCGGGTTCACGGACATCTGCTGCTTCACGAACTCCGAGTACTCGGGCGCGAGGCCGTGCAGGATCGTGTCAGTGAGTGCAACCGGAGCGAGTGTGTTCACGCGGATGCCACTCGCCCCGAGCTCTCGGGCCGCCACCATGGAGAGGCCGCGGATCGCCGCTTTGTCGGGAACGTAGGACGCGTAGCCCTCCATCCCGGTCTCGTACACGCCGGAGACCAGATTGATGATGGAAGCTGTCCCCTCCGTCCTGGACATGTGCGGATGGCAGAGCTGCATGAGGCGCCACACGGCGACCACGCCGACCTCGAACGCGGTGCGGAGCGACGAGACGTCCTGCTCCAGGAACGGTGTGAGCTCAGCTTCGAAGTTGGCGTTGTTGACCAGCACGTCGATGCGGCCGAAGCGCTCGACGGTTCGCGCGACGTAGCGCTCGAGGTGCTCCACGTCGGTCACGTCGCAGACCACGCCGAGAACCTCTGCCCCTTCGGCTTCGCAGAGCGCCACGGTCTCGCGCAGTGCGGCCTCGCTCCGTGCTGAGATCGAGAGCTTCGCTCCGGCCTTCGCCAGCTCGATCGCGTTCTGCTTGCCGAGCCCCTTGCTGACGCCCGTCATCATGACGACCTTGCCGTGCAGGCGCCCCTGGTGCTGCGCCGACATCAGATCGTCTCCCCGGCGTCGGCGAGGAGCGTGCTGCCGGTCATGATCATCGACAGATCACTGGCGGCGAACAGCACGACGCGCGCGATGTCATCCGGAGTGCCGGTGCGGCCGATCAAGCTGTGGTTCATGACGTCGAGCTCGGGCAGTTCTACGCCGGCGGCCTTCGCGGCCTCCATGCCGGCGGCGGCAGCGGCGATGTTGCCCTCGGTCGGCACGTAGCTCGGGGCGACCCCGAGGACGCGGATCCCCATGGGAGCGAGATCGAGCGCGAGCGACTTCGTGAGTCCGCGTGCCGCGTGCTTCGAACTTGCGTAGGCGGCCATGCCGGGGAATCCGACCGTGAACCCCGCTGTCGAGATGACGTTGACGATCACGCCGCCGGAGGTGTTCCCGCTCATGTGCTTCGCCGCCTCGCGGGAGCCGAGGAAGGTGCCTCGGGCGTTCACCGCGAAGACCTGGTCCCACATCTCGACCGGCATGTCGAGGACGGGGGCGTTCGGGAAGATGCCCGCGTTGTTGACCCAGATGTCGATTCCTCCGAGCTCAGCGGCGGCGCGGGCGGCTGCGGCGGAGACGGAGTCGGCGACGCTCACGTCTGCGGCGGCGCCTATGGCGCGGTTGCCGTGCTTGGCGGCGATCTCGTCAGCTGCGGCTGTCGCGCGAGTCGCGTCGAGGTCGACGATGAGCAGATCTGCACCGGCTTCGGCGAGTCGTTCGCAGATGGCCCGCCCCAGGCCCTGGGCGCCTCCGGTCACGACGGCGCGCCGTCCTCTGAGCGAGACGAGGTCCGAGATCGGGGTGTTCGAGACGTCGGGGAGCGGATGCGGCATGAGACCTCCACGTTGAGTTCAGGCGAGTATTGGCAGAGTATGTCAATACTCCGGACCCGGCAAGGAGCAACAATGTGGACATGAGTGAGACACGTCGGCCCGGGCGACCCGCGTCTGCAGATCCGCGCCAGCTCCGCGTGCAGATGCTGGAGATCATCCTCCGCGAGGGGTATGAGCACGTCACCATGGCGCAGCTCGCCGCCGAGGCGGGCATCAGCCTGCGCACCCTGCATCGGTACTTTCCGGCCAAGGGCGACATCGTCTGGTTGGGTGCCGAGGGTGGGCACGAAGCGCTCAGGCGCGAGCTCGACGCGGTCGACCAGGGGCTGGCGCCCCTCCAGGCGCTCGCCGTCGCTGTCGGCAGGGTCTTCGACCTCGAGGTCGAGGAGGAGCCGACCGCACGCCTCCGGCTCCGCGCCATCGCCGCGATGCCTCCAGGGCAGTCTTCGCGCCCGGATGCCTATCTCGGCTGGCGGCAAGAGGTCGCCGTGTTCCTGGCGCGCAGGGGCGGACTGCATCCGGACGGCCTTGTTGCGCGTGCCGCGAGTGCGGCCGTGCAGGCTGCCATGGCCGAGGCGCTCTCCTGGTGGGCGACCGAGGCGGGCGCAGATGAGGCCGCCCACACTGCCGTCGCGCGAGCTTTCCAGGGGTTGGAGGGGCTGTTGGGGTCAGCTTCCGAGGAGCGCGGCACACCCTCCGGTAACAACTCTGCATCCTTGGCTTGACGTTTTCTGCGAGCGTCGCGTAGTGTCGCATCCAGTCGCTTGAAACGATTCACAAAGTCCGTGAAACAGCAGGCAGGCTCACGCCGCTCACCACCGAGCACCCCTCAACACCCCCGCAATACTCAACGAAGAGAACGGAGCCACCGTGACGAGTTCGCAAGTCGTACTCGAGCTGCGCGATGTGCAGAAGTCATTCGGATCCGTCGTCGCACTCCGATCCGGCACGATCGCCGTCGAGTCCGGATCCATCCACGCACTCGTGGGTGAGAACGGCGCCGGCAAGTCCACGCTCGTCAAGATCGTCGCTGGCCTCTACCAGCGCGACGCCGGCACCTTCCAGCTCGGCGGCGAAGACGTCAACTTCACATCCACGGCCCAGTCGAAGGCCGCGGGCGTCGCGGTCATCTACCAGGAGCCGACGCTCTTCCCCGACCTCTCGGTCACCGAGAACATCTTCATGGGCCGCCAGCCCACGAACCGCTTCGGCCGCATCAACCGCTCGGCGATGCGCGACGAGGCGAAGGCGCTGTTCGCCAGACTCGGCGTGAACATCGACCCCGACCGCCCCGCCGAAGGCCTCTCCATCGCCGACCAGCAGGTCATCGAGATCGCCAAGGCCGTCTCGCTCAACGCGCGAGTGCTCATCATGGACGAGCCGACCGCAGCCCTCTCGGGCGTCGAGGTCGACCGGCTCTTCGCCATCGCCCGCAGCCTCCGCGACGAGGGCCGAGGGCTCATGTTCATCTCCCACCGCTTCGACGAGGTCTTCGCCCTCTGCGACAAGGTCACCGTCATGCGCGACGGCAGCTACATCGCGACGAACCTCATCAGCGAGACGACCGTGGATGCGCTCGTGCAGCAGATGGTCGGCCGCGAGGTCACCGAGCTGTTCCCGAAGCAGGAAGCCGTCATCGGCGAGCCAGTGCTCGTCGTCGAGGACCTCGAGAGCCCCGGCATCTTCCACGACATCAACTTCACCGTCCGCTCCGGCGAGATCGTCGGACTCGCCGGCCTCGTCGGCGCCGGCCGCAGCGAGGTCGCCCGCGCCGTGTTCGGGGTCGACAAGTACAAGTCGGGTCGCGTCAGCGTCGAGGGCAAGGTCGTCAAGCCGGGCTCGCCCGTCGCCGCCATGCAGGCCGGCCTCGCTCTCATTCCAGAAGACCGCCGCAAGCAGGGCCTCGTCGTCGACTCCGGAGTCGGCGAGAACATCACGAGCGTCATCCTGAACCAGCTCACGAAGCTCGGCGTCATCAGCGGCCGCAAGCAGCACGACGACGCCCGCACCTGGGCGACCAAGCTCGAAGTGAAGGCGCAGGCGCTCGACACGATCGCCGGCACCCTCTCCGGCGGCAACCAGCAGAAGGTCGTCATCGCCAAGTGGCTCGCGACGAACCCCAAGCTCCTCATCATCGATGAGCCGACACGAGGAATCGACGTCGGCACCAAGTCAGAAGTGCACCGCCTGCTCTCCGAGCTCGCGGGCACCGGAATGGGAATCCTCATGATCTCCTCGGAGCTCCCAGAGGTCCTCGGCATGGCAGACCGCGTGCTCGTCATGCACGAAGGCCGCATCGCCCAGGAAATCGACCGAAGCCAGGCGACCAGCGAAAGCGTCATGCGCGCCGCGACCGGCGCAGTGACGGTGGTGCTCTGATGACCACGACCACCACCCAGGGGCCGCACCCCACCGCAGGCGCGCCCATGCCGCCCAAGAAGGCCATCCGCTTCGGCAACTTCGGCAAGGCCCGCGAGCTCGGCATCCTCCTCGCCCTCGCGGTCGTCCTCATCGTCGCGACCATCGCCAACCCGAACTTCCTCTTCAGCCCTGACGGCTGGCGAGACCTGTTCCTCACACCGTCCATCCTGCTGCTCGTCGCAGTCGGCCAGGCGATCGTGCTCATCACCCGCAACGTCGACCTGTCGGTCGGCTCCGTGATCGGCCTCACCGCCTTCCTCACGGGCCGCCTGTTCATCGACTACCCGGGCATCCCCATCCCCGTCGTCGTCGTCGCGGCAGTGCTGTTCGGCGCGATCCTCGGCTTCGTCAACGGCGCACTCGTCGCCTACGTGCGAGTGCCGGCCATGGTGATCACGCTGGGCACGCTCTACGCGTACCGAGGCATCAACGTCATGTGGGCCGGCTCGAGCCGCATCAACGCGAGCGACATGCCCCGCGACTTCCTCGCACTCGGCACGGGTCAGATCCTGACCATCCCGATCCTCACGATCATCGCCGTCATCGTGCTCGCCATCGCCGCCTGGGTCATGAAGAACACGCGAGCGGGCCGCGAGTTCTACGCCATCGGCTCAGACCCGGACGCCGCGAAGCTCTACGGCCTCCCCGACGTGCGCCGCGTGCTCACCGCGTTCGTGCTCTCGGGCGCACTCGCCGGCCTCGCCGGTGTCTTCTACGCCGCCCGCTACGGCACGGTCAGCTCGCAGGCCGGTGCCGGTTGGGAACTGGATGCAGTGGGCGCTGCCGTCATCGGAGGCGTCGCCATCACCGGCGGCGTCGGAACCCTGTGGGGCGCCGCCATCGGCGCGATGCTCCTCATGACCATCAACCGAGTGCTCCCGCTCGTCGGCATCCCGGACTTCTGGCAGCGCGCCGTCGTCGGTGTGCTCATCCTCGCCGCGATCGTGCTCGACCGCGTCCTCGCCATCCGCCAATCCCGCAAGCTCGTCGAAGCGAGGGAGGAATCATGACCGCTCTCACGACCCCAACGTCGTCCGCTGCAACGCAGCGCACCATCGAGAACTACTCGCAGCCAGCCTGGCGTCGGATGCTGTTCACCCGCGAGATGGCGATCGTCGCCCTCCTCGTCGTGGTGTGCGTCGTCTCGATGTCCGCGGTCAAGGGCTTCTCGCAGCCCATCACCATCACGTACCTGCTCATGGACGTCGCCGCGGTGCTCATCATCGCCCTGCCGATGACGCTCATCATGATCACGGGCGAGATCGACCTGTCGGTCGGCTCCATGGTCGGCCTCTCGAGCGTCACCACGGGTGCCCTCTACCAGGCTGGCGTGCCGTTCGAAATCGCCGCCCTCGCCGCCCTCATCGTCGGCGTCGTCGGCGGAGCCTTCAACGGCTTCCTCGTCACGAAGGTCGGCCTGCCGTCGCTCGCCGTCACGATCGGTACCCTCGCCCTCTTCCGCGGCATCGCGGTCGGCGTGCTCGGCACCGCCGCGGTCACCTCGTTCCCCGAGTTCTGGACGGACATCGCGAAGGCCAAGATCGTGGGCACGCCCATCCCGGCCATCATGATCCCGTTCCTCATCCTGCTCGCGATCTTCATCATCGTGCTCCACTACACGCCCTTCGGCCGCGGCGTCTACGCCATCGGCCTCTCGAAGGAAGCCGCCCACTTCTCGGGAGTGCCCGTCGGCCGCACGAAGTTCGTCCTCTTCGTGCTCGCAGGCGGCCTCGCCGCCCTCGCCGGCATCTACTTCACGCTGCGCTACGGCTCAGCGCGAGGCGACAACGCGACCGGCCTCGAACTGCAGGTCATCGCAGCCGTCGTCCTCGGTGGCGTGTCCGTCTTCGGCGGACGCGGCAAGCTCTACGGAGTCGTCGCGGCAGTCCTCCTCATCGGCGTCCTCGCCAGCGCCCTGCGCCTCGCGAACGTCACCTCCGACGTCATCAACATCATCACCGGAGTGCTCCTCGTGGCCTCCGTCGTCGGAGCAAGCCTCCTGCCCAGGATCCGCCGCAAGCGGCCCAAGGCAGAGAAACCGCTGGTCGGCACGACCAGCGGGACAGTTCCCAAGGGCTGATCGCCTCCCAAGAACTGCAGCCCCACCTCAAACCGAACACGCAACACCCCAACCGTCGCCCGGAACACCGAGCGGCTCAGTACCCGAAGGGAACCCCCATGAAGCTCGCAACGAAGCGGCTGAGCGCAGCAGGCGCACTCGCAGTAAGCGCTGCACTCGTGCTCACTGGATGCACCACCGGCGGCGACGACACCGCCGCAGGCGGCGGAGACACCGGCAACCTCACCGTCACCTTCCTCCCGAAGAACCTCGGAAACCCGTACTTCGAGGCGTCCTCCGTCGGCGGCCAGGCAGCCGCCACCGAGTTCGGCGGAACGTTCGCCGAGGTCGGCCCGTCGGAGGCCACCCCCGACGCGCAGGTCAGCTACATCAACACGCTCACGCAGCAGGCCGTCGGCGGCATCGTCATCTCCGCCAACGACCCCGAAGCGATCTGCGACGCCCTCAACGAGGCACGCGACGCCGGCACGAAGGTCGTCACCTTCGACTCCGACACGAACCCCGAGTGCCGCGACCTGTTCGTGAACCAGGCAGACGCTGACGGCATCGCGAAGGCGCAGATTGACCTCATCGCCGAGCAGATCGGCGGATCTGGCGAGATCGCCATCCTCTCCGCCGCGGCCAACGCCACGAACCAGAACGCCTGGATCGAGAAGATGGAAGCGTACGTCGGCACCGAGTACCCCGACATCACCATCGTCGAGACCGTCTACGGCGACGACGACGACCAGACCTCGTTCGACAAGACCGCCGCGCTCCTCCAGACGCACCCGAACCTCAAGGGCATCGTCTCGCCCACGACGGTCGGCATCGCGGCTGCGGCACGCTACATCCAGACCTCTGACTTCAAGGGCAAGGTCGCGGTGACCGGTCTCGGCACGCCGAACCAGATGCGCGAGTTCGTCGAGGACGGCACCGTCACCTCGTTCGCACTCTGGAACCCGGAAGACCTCGGCTACCTGTCGGCGTTCGCCGCCCAGGCGCTCATCGCCGGCGACATCACCGGCGCCGAGGGTGACACCTTCGAAGCCGGCAAGCTCGGCGAGTACACGGTCGGCGCCGACGGCGTCGTCCTCCTCGGCGACCCCTTCGTCTTCGACAAGGCCAACATCGGCGACTTCAGCTTCTAGGAGCTGAAGGCGGGGGCCAGTTGGCCCGCTGAGCTGAACTGCGGACGCCGCGCCGGGACCATCTCCCGGCGCGGCGTTCGCGCATCCCGGCCCAAGTCCCGGCGCGCGTCGTGGCCGCGGCCACGTCCGCGCGGCCCTGACCGGCATGGTCCGGGGTCACGAACTCCGGGAACACGAACGCAGATAGGAAGAACCACATGCCAAGAATCGGATTCCAGCTGAAGGTCGCACCTCAGCACATCGACGAGTACGTGCGCCGTCACGCCGAGGTGTGGCCGGAGATGCTCGCCGAGATCGCCGCGGCCGGCCGCCGCAACTACTCCTTGTTCCTCGCCCCGGACGGCACCCTGTTCGGCAGCTACGACGTCGACGACGAGGCGGCGGCGAACGCCTACCTCGCGGCCTCGCCGGTCGCGGCGCGCTGGGAAGCGGACATGTCGCAGTTCTTCGACGGCCTCGAGGGTCGCGCCGACCAGGCGGCGTCGCCCCTCGTCGAGGTCTTCAACCTCGAAGACCAGCTCGGCGCGTAGCGGTCCGTCCCCGCGGCGCTGCCGCCGGCGCCGCTGCCGCTGCCGCCGGCGCCGCTGCCGCCGGCGCCGCTGCCGCTGGCGCCGTCGCGTCCGCGTTGCGCGCGATGGGTCACGTTCGCCCCGTTCCGCCGCCGTATTCGCCGCGCTGTTTGCGGCCGATGGGTCACTTTCGCCCCGTTCCGCCGCCCTTTCTGCGGCGGATGGGTCACTTTCACCCCGTTTCGGCGCCCGATACGGCGTGAAAATGGCCTAGTTGGAGGAGGTCGTGGTGTGGAGGGTTCGTCGACCGGGTCCTCCGTCGTCGATGGGGCGCTTGCACCCCGCTTCGCTGCCGCATCCACCGCATCCGGTGTGGATGGGTCACTTTCGCCCCGTTTCGGCGCCCGATACGGGGTGAAAATGGCCTAGTTGGAGGAGGTCGTGGTGTGGAGGGTTCGCCGACCGGGTCCTCCGCCGTCGATGGGGCGCTTGCACCCCGCTTCGCCGTCGCGTCCGCCGGGATGGGTTGCGCCTGCCCCGCTTTGCTGCCGTATCTCCCGTCGATGGGTCACTTTCGTCCCGCTTCGCCGCCGCGTCTCCCATGGATGGGTCACTTTCGCCCCGTTTCGGCGCTCGGTACGGGGTGAAAGTGACCCATTCAGAGGAGGTCGTGGTGTGGAGGGTTCGTCGACCGGGTCCTCCGTCGTCGATGGGGCGCTTGCATCCCGCTCCGCCGTCGCCTCCGCCGGGATGGGGTGCCCTCGCCCCGCTTCGCTGCCGCATCTCCCGTGGATAGGTCACTTTCGCCCTGTTCTGGCGCTCGGTACGGGGCGAAAGTGACCCATTCAGAGGAGGTCGTGGTGTGGAGGGTTCGTCGACCGGGCTCTGCGCCGTGAATGGGTCACTTTCGTCCCACTCCGCTGCCGCATCCCCCGCATCCACCGCCGATGGGTCATTTTCGCCCCGTTTTGGCGTTCGGCACGGGGTGAAAGTGACCTAATCAGCGGAGGGGGTGGCGCGGAGAGCGTGCCGCGACGGGAGGGGCGACCGGCTCGTCGATGTCGCGGCCGTGCCACAGGTCGCCGCACTCCACCACGACAGCGCCCTGCTCGGCCAGGTACCGGCCCGCGCCTCGGTCACCGTCGAGCGTCGATGCGAGGGCGGCCCAGTGCGTGCGCCCGATGAGCACCGGATGCCCGGGCTCGCCGCGGTAGGTCGCTCGGGCGAGTACCCCACCCGCACTGAGGACCCTCCGGCAGGACGCGACTGACAGGTCGGGCGTGTCGACGGGAACAAGCAGGACGGCGTCCGCGTCGGTCATGGCGGCAGCGTGCAGCGCGGCGCGGACCGAGGCGGCGAGCCCTCCAGACCACTCCGGCACGGGGACAACCGTCGCGCTCGCCGGTACGAGCGCGGCCGCCTCCGAGCGACCGGCGCCCAGGGCGACCAGCACATCAGAGCATCCGGCCTTGAGCAAGGTCCCCACGGCCCGCGCAACCCAGGGTGTGCCGTTGGGCAGGGATGCCAGGGCCTTCGGCCCGCCGAATCGCGACCCGGCGCCGGCCGCGAGGACGACTCCGCACACGTTCATTCGCGCACCGTCTTCCGCGCGGCTGGGGTGGATGCGCTTGGGTGGGTCTCGCCGCGGGTTTGGGTCGCGGGTCTGTTGCCGCGTCCGCTGCGTCGCGGACCGGTGTCCGCCGCAAGGACAACTCCGCACACGTTCATTCGCGCACCGTCTTCCGCGCGGCTGGGGTGGATGCGCCTGATCGGGCCCCCGCTGCTGCGAGCCCAGGCTTGAGCCCAGGGTCCATCCGCGTCCCGCCGCGGACCTGGCCGTCCGCGTCCCGCCGCGGACCTGGCCGTCCGCGGCCCGCCGCAGACCTGTGCTTCCGCCACCCGCATTCGCCAGCCCAGGTGCAGAAACCCCGGGTCTGCGCACAACTCCCGCCAAGCCCGTGGCTCCGCACCCCGCACCCCGCACCCGTCACCGCTCACGAGGCGACGCGCGCTCCCAGCGGTCGGTGCACCGGCCCCGACAGCTCGGACAGGCGGCGACCGGATGCGCCGTGCCGGTCGGCGACGATTTCGGCGAGGATCGAGAGGGCCGTCTCCTCGGGGGAGCGCCCGCCCAGGTCGAGCCCGATCGGCGAGCGCAGCCGCTCCAGCTGCTCGGCTGGCACGGCTTCGGCGGCGGGTGCCGATGCGTCGGTGAGCCGCTCGAGCCGCTCCTCATGGGTCCGACGGCTCCCCATGACACCGACATAGCCGGCGGCAGAGGCCAGGGCGACGCGCAGCGCGGGCACGTCGAACTTCGGGTCGTGCGTGAGGACGCACACGGCGGTGCGCGCGTCCGCCTCCGCGGTCTCCAGGTAGCGGTGCGGCCAGGCGACAACCACCTCGGCGCCCGGGAACCTGGCCGTCGTCGCGAACACCTCGCGCGGGTCGACGACGGTGACCTGCATGCCCGCGGCGGTCGCGATGCGGGAGAGCGCCACGGCGAACTCGACCGCGCCCACGATGATCAGCCGGGGCGGCGAGCCGAGGGCGATCGTCACGGCTCCCGACGAGGGCGGCGATGTCTGGTCGATCACGCCGCGGCCCACGTCGGCTCCGGCGACCGTCAGCGTGTAGCTCGCGGGCATCGCGCGCGCCTCACGCTCCGCCAGCAGCAGCACGTCAGCGGCCGCCGCGCTGCCCGGCAGGACTGGGCGGACCAGCACCTCGATGACTCCGCCGCAGCTCAGCCCAACCGAGAACGCGGCCGCCGAGCTGTACCCGAAGGTCTCGACGCTCGCGCTGCCGCTCCGGATCGCGAGCAGGCACTGCTCGAAGACGGCCCCCTCCACGCATCCGCCGGACACGTTGCCGAACACCTCGCCGTCGGCCGACACGATCATGCTCGCGCCCACCTCTCGGGGCGCGCTGCCGCTGACGGCGACGAGCGTCGCCATCGCGAACGGTCGACCTCGGCGCGCCCACTCGGCGCCCATCGGCAGGATTCCACGCATGACGAAACGCTAAGCCGGGCCCATTGCGTGGCTGTTGCGGGCACGTGAAGGTCGTCACGATCCTCGACCCACGATCGAAACACCGCCGAAACGGCGTTCTGGTTCACTCCCGAGAATCCACTCGTGCCGGCAGACGACCGACGGCGCGGAGTCACGACCGGGAGGGCCATGGACATCACGACGGTGCGCTCGTACCGCGTCGCACGAACCCGCGAGGAGCTGCTCCTTGCCCCTGGGGAGGCCATCCTGGCGGGCGGCACCTGGCTCATGAGCGAGCCGCAGCCGACGACGACGGGCTTCGTCGACGTGACCGCCATGGGGTGGCCCGATATCGAGGCCGACGACGGTGGGCTCCGGATCTCGGCCACCTGCACCATCGCGACGCTGGTCGCGTGGGCCAAGGAGGCACGGGATGCTGGCACGCTCCCGTCGCAGCAGGACTGGCCGGCGCTCTCGCTCGTGCCGGCCGCGGCGGATGCTCTCCTCGCGTCGTTCAAGATCTGGAACACGGCGACGGTCGGCGGCAACATCTGCCGGGCGTTCGCAGCTGCCGGCATGGTCTCGCTGTGCGTCGCGCTCGATGGGGAGGCGGAGATCTGGCGAGGAGCCGAGGCGGTGCGCCTGCCGGTCGCTGACCTCGTGACCGGGGACGGGACGACCATCCTCCAACCGGGCGACGTGCTCCGCAGCATCCACCTGCCCGCAGCCGCGCTGCGCTCGCGGGCGCTGCTCCTCAAGATCGCGCTCGCAGAGCATGGACGCTCTGGCGCCGTCGTCACGGGGCGCGTCGACCCTTCAGGGCGCAGCGTCTTCACGGTCACCGCAGCCACGCAGACCCCGACCGTGCTCGCGTTCCCGCACCTCCCGACCGCAGGCGACCTCGCCGCGCGCGTCGCTGACGCGGACGGCTACTACAGCGACCCGCTCGGCTCAGCAGATTGGCGCCGCGGCGTGAGCATCGTGCTGGCGGAGCGCATCCGGAAGGGACTCGCGTGAAGTTCGAAGTAGACGGCACAGACCGCTCGGCCGAGCCGCGGGCGGGCCAATGCTTGCGGACCCTGTTGCGCGAGACGGGTTCCACGACGGTGAAGAAGGGATGCGACGCCGGTGACTGCGGAGCCTGCTCGGTCCTGCTCGACGGCGCTCCCGTGCACTCCTGCATCGTGCCGGCCGTACGGGCGGAGGGGCGCAGCGTCACGACGGCGGCCGGCCTCGCACCCGGCGATCAGCTGCATCCCGTGCAGGAGGCGCTCGCTGAGGGGTTCGGCTTCCAGTGCGGCTTCTGCACGCCGGGGATGAGCGTGACCGCGTCGACCCTCGGTGAAGCCGACCTGGGCGAGTTCGACAAGCGGATGCGGGGAAACCTGTGCCGTTGCACGGGCTACCGCCCCATCCGGGAGGCGATCTGCGGTTCCGTGCGAGCGGGCGCCTGCGCGCAGACGTGCGTCACGCCCAAGGCCGCCGACCCGGAAGCGCGGGCCTCAGCGCAGACCGTCGGCAACTCCGTCGTCCCGGAGGCCGCGCGCCGCATCGTGCAGGGCCTCGAGCCGTTCACGTTCGACCTGCCGCCCGGGCATCCGGCGCTCGATGCCCTGACCTTGCGGGTCGTGACGAGCCCCCACGCGCACGCGCGCATCCTGAGCATCGACACCTCGGAGGCCCTCGCCGTGCCCGGGGTCGTGCAGATCTTCACGCACGAGGACGTGCCGCAGCTCCGGTACTCCTCGGCCCGCCACGAGCACCGTACCGACGACCCGGACGACACGCTCCTACTCGACCACGTGGTGCGCCACGTCGGGCAGCGCGTGGCGGCCGTCGTCGCGGAGACCGGTGATGCGGCCGACGCCGCGCGCCGACTCGTCCGCGTCGAGTACGAGCTGCTGCCGGCGGTCTTCGACCCGGAAGAGGCCCGCAGGCCAGGCGCGCCGCTCCTCCACCCGGACCGCACCGCACAGGAGCGGGTCGACGAGGCCGCCCGCAACGTCATCACGAGCGTCCACGCCGGACCGGATGTCACCGAAGCGCTTGCCTCGAGCGCCGCCACCGTCTCCGGCACGTGGCAGACGGCCCGCGTCACGCACGCGCAACTCGAGACCCACGGTTCGATCGGCTGGCTCGACGACGAGGGACGCCTCGTGATCCGCTCCTCCACGCAGGTGCCGTTCCTCGCCCGCGACGAGATCGCGCGCCTGTTCGACCTGGACCGTGACCGCGTGCGGGTGCTCGCGGCACGGCTCGGCGGCGGGTTCGGCGGCAAGCAGGAGATCTTCACGGAGGATCTCGTCGCGCTCGCGGTGCTCAGGACCGGCCGACCCGTCGCGTACGAGTTCTCGCGCACCGATGAGTTCCAGCGCGCCGCCGTCCGGCACCCGATGCGGGTGTCGGTGACGCTGGGCGCGGACGCGGACGGGGCGCTCACGGCCATGCAGCTCGACGTGCTCAGCGACACCGGCGCCTACGGCAACCACTCGCGTGGCGTCCTCTTCCACTCCCTCGCCGAGTCGACGACGATCTACCGCGTCCCGCTGCGGCGACTGGATGCGGAGGTCGTGTACACGAACACGGTGCCGTCCGGCGCGTTCCGCGGCTACGGCCTCGGCCAGGTGATCCTCGGCGTCGAATCGGCGATGGACATGCTCGCCGAGAAGCTCGGTCTCGACCCGTTCGAGCTGCGCCGACGCAACGCCATCAGGGAAGGCGACGATCCGGGGCACGACGACCTCGTGTGGGGAAGCTACGGCTTCGACCAGTGCCTCGACCTGGCGCAGGACGCGCTCCGCCGAGGAAACGGCCAGGCGGCTCCGCCCGGCTGGCTCGTCGGCGAGGGGGTCGCGGCGGCGATGATCGCCACCATGGCGCCGTTCGGGCACATCGCGCACACGACGGCCACGCTCCGGGCCGACGGCACGTACCTGCTGCGCACGGGGACGGCCGAGTTCGGCAACGGCACGACGACCGTGCTCAAGCAGATCGCGGCGACAGACCTGAGCACGAGCTTCGAGCGGCTGGAGCTGTGGAACTCGGACACGGATGCGGTCGAGCACGACACGGGCGCCTTCGCATCCGCGGGCATCACGGTCGCGGGCAAGGCGCTGCACGCCGCCTGCCTGACCTTGGCGATGCGGATGCGGGAGCGGGCCGCCGAGCTCACCGGTTCGGCCCCCGACGGCGGCGAGCTCACCGCGGACGGGGTGCTGACGCCCACCGGGCTCGTCACCTTCGCGCAGCTGGCAGCCGAGGAGAACGGCGGGGAGATTACGGCAGACGGCAGCGAGCTCGGCGCGCGACGCTCGCTCGCTTTCAACGTGCACGCCGTCAGGCTGGCCGTCGACCCGGAGACGGGAACGGTGCGCATCCTGCAGTCGGTGCACGCCGCCGACGCCGGCTACGTCATGAACCCAGCCCAGTGCCGCGGGCAGATCGAGGGAGGCGTCGCGCAGGGCCTCGGCAGCGCGCTGTACGAGGAGGTGACGCTCGACGACGAGGGGCGCGTCGCCAACCCCGTCTTCCGCCTCTACCGGGTGCCGCAGTTCGCCGACGTGCCCGTCACCGAGGTGTACTTCGCCGACACGAGCGACGACCTCGGGCCGTTCGGCGCGAAATCGATGAGCGAGTCGCCGTACAACCCCGTCGCTCCCGCGATCGGGAACGCCATCGCGCGCGCTATCGGCAGCCGCCCGTTCGAGCAGCCCTTCAGCCGCGACCGGGTCTGGCGGATTGCGAATCACGCCCGTAACACCCACGACCCCGTCCCCGAAATATGAACTGCCTAGTGTCGCGGCTAGGGAGTGTCAGGACGAGCTGAGCAGGCGAGACACCGGCAGACACGACCCAGCCCACTGCAGTCAAGGAGATCCGATGCACACACTCACCAGACCACGCCGACGCGTCACCGCGGCCCTCGCTCTCGCAGCCACCGCCGCGCTTGCCCTCACCGCGTGCTCACCCACCGCATCCGAGACGTCCCCAGGGAGCGCATCCGTCGACCACGGTGAGATCAGCGTGCAGTACTCGTGGATCAAGAACGAGGAGTTCGCGGGCGAGTACTACGCCTACGACAACGGCTACTACGACGAGGCTGGGTTCTCCGCGGTGCAGGGCATCGCCGGCCCCGACACGGGTGTGGCGAAGCTGCTCTCCGGGTCGGTGCAGTTCGCCCTCAGCGACGCCGCCTCCGTCGGCGCCGCGGTTGCCGAGCAGGACGCGCCCCTGAAGATCGTCGCGACCACCTTCCAGAAGAACCCGTTCACGGTGCTCTCGCTGACGGACAAGGGCAACATCGCGACGCCGCAGGACCTGATCGGCAAGAAGATCGGCGTGCAGGACTCGAACGCGTCCGTGTTCAAGGCGCTCCTCGCCGCGAACGACATCGACGAGGACCAGGTGACCGTCGTCCCTGTCGACTTCGACCCGACGCCCCTCATGAACGGGGAGGTCGACGGCTTCATGGCCTACCTGACGAACGAGGCCATCACGGTCGCGATGGAGGGCTACGAGGTCACGAACCTCGCCTACGCCGACAACGGCCTGCCGTACGTCGCCGAGGCGATCACGGTGACCCAGCAGTATCTGGATGAGAACCCCGACCTCGTGAAGGCGTTCCTCATCGCCGAGATCAAGGGCTGGACCGACACGTTCACGCAGCCGACGGATGACACCGTCACGAAGGTGACCGAGCACTACAACGCCTCGGCCGCAGCGGGCGACCTCACCTTCGGGGAGCTCGACCCAGCCAAGGTGAAGGCGGGCCTCGAAGCCCAGGCGGCGCTGATCTCGACCCCGGAGACGGAGGCGAACGGCCTGTTCACGATCTCCGACGAGCTCAAGGCCCAGTCCATCTCCTCCCTCGCGGCCGCCGGGTGGGAGCTCGAGGTCGACGACCTCTTCGACACGACGATTCTCGACGAGATCTACACCGAGAACCCCGAGCTGAAGAACTACCAGCCCTAAGCTCATGACCCTCACCGATACAACGACGGATTCCGGTGCCGCAACCGGCACCGGAATCCAGATCTCCGGAGTGTCCAAGTCCTTCGACCTGCGCGGCGGCAAGTCGCTGCTGGCGCTGCAGGACACGGACCTGCACACCGACAAGGGCTCGTTCCTGGCGCTGCTCGGCCCGTCCGGATGCGGCAAGTCCACGATCCTCCGCATCCTCGCCGCGCTCGACCACCCGACGACCGGCAGCGCGCTCGTCGACGGGCAGACGCCCGACCAGCTGCGCGCGAACAGCGAGCTCGGGATCGCCTTCCAGGACCACGCGCTGCTTCCCTGGCGGAGCATCCGCAAGAACATCGAGCTGCCGTTCGAGGTCGCAGGGCGGCCGGTCGACAAGGCGTACGTGGATGAGCTGATCGCCCTCGTGGGGCTCAGCGACTTCGCGAACGCGAAGCCGGCGCAGCTCTCCGGCGGCATGCGGCAGCGGGCGTCGATCGCGCGGGCCCTCGTGCTCAAGCCGTCGGTGCTGCTGCTCGACGAGCCCTTCGGGGCACTCGACGACATGACTCGGCAGAACCTCAACCTGGAGCTGCTGCGCATCTGGACGGAGAAGCCCGCGACGACGCTGCTCGTGACGCACGGCATCAGCGAGGCGATCTTCCTCGCCGACCGGGTCGCGGTCATGTCGGCCCGCCCCGGTCGCGTGCAGGAGATCATCGAGGTCGACCTGCCGCGGCCTCGCACCCCGGAGATGATGCGCACTCCCGAGTTCCACGCGCTGGTCGACCGTGCCTCCGAGCTGCTGTTCGGCGTGCACGGGCACGCAGAAGCCGAGGCGTGACGGTGGCGAGGGAGCGCATCCCAGGCTGGCTCGCCGCGCTCATCGGCGGGGCCGCCCTCGTCGCGATCTGGTGGCTGGCGTCGGCGACGGCGTTCCGGCCGCAGGAGGGCACGAGCTTCACGCCGGTGCCCTCACCGCTCGCCGTCATCGACTGGCTCTTCGTGCAGGGCAACATCGCGGGCACCTGGGGCGTCTTCGCCCCGACGGTCACCGCGGCGGCGATCGGCTACGTGTGGGGCAACGGCATCGCGCTGCTCCTGGCGACCGTCGTGCTCGTGTTCCCCCGCCTGGAGACCGTGATCACGCAGATCGCCGTCGTCACCTACTGCCTGCCGATCGTCGCCGTCGGCGGCATCTCCATCGTGGTGCTCGGCGGCGCGAAGAGCCCGGGCGACCCCTCGGAGACGGCAGTCTTCCTCGCCGCTCTCGTGTGCGTGTTCACGACCGTCGTCGGCGCCATCCTCGGGTTCAAGTCCGCGGACAAGGCCTCGCTCGACGTCGTCCGCGTCTTCGGCGGCGGCTCGTGGATGCAGATGCGCAAGGTCCGTCTCGTGGCCGCGCTGCCTGCCATCCTCAACGCGCTCCAGATCGCCGTCCCCTCGGCGTTCCTCGGCGCCGTGCTCGGCGAGTACCTCGGCTCCATCACGGCGGGAGTCGGGCCCACCCTCATCCGCCTGCAGGGGCAGCTCGACTCCGCCGGCGTCTGGTCGGTGTTCCTGCTGTGCGCCGTGTTCGCGCTCGCCGCGTACGGGCTCTTCGGGCTGGTCATCCGCTTCATCACGCCGTGGGTCTCAGGGAAGGCAGTGCGATGACCGTGATCGTGCAGGACAAGCAGACAGCGACGACGGCCGAGCACGCCGCCGAGACGCGGATCGCGCGCGAGCGGCGCAGCGCGCTCCGGAAGACGGTGCTCCGCTCGCTGGGCTCCGCCGGCATCACGCTGCTCGTGCTCCTCCTGCTCTGGCAGGCGGTGGTGAGCCTGACCGGCATCTCCTCGTTCATAGCGAAGGGGCCGCTCGACGTGTGGCAGTTCCTGTTCGTGGGCGAGGACGCCGCCGAGCACCGCGCGCAGATGTTCCCCCTCGTCGGGCAGACGCTCATGGACTCGGCGCTCGGCTTCGTCGCAGGCATGGCCGTCGCCATCGTCCTGGCGATCGCCTTCAGCCTCTCCAGAGCCATCGAGGCCGGCGTCATGCCGCTCGTGCTCCTGCTGCGCACCATCCCGCTCGTCTCCATCGCACCCGTCATCATCCTCATGACCGGCCGAGGAACCACGGCCTCCGTGGCTGTGATCGGGACGATCGTCGTGCTCTTCCCAGCGCTCGCCAGCGTGCTGTTCGGCCTCAGCCGTGCCAGCCAGGAGAGCCTCGACGTCGTGCACGTCTTCGGCGGCGGCCGGCTCGCCGGCCTCACGAAGGTCAACCTGCCCGGGGCGCTCCCGTCGATCTTCGCCGCCGCCCGGGTCTCCGTGCCGGGAGCCGTGACCGGTGCGCTGCTCGCCGAATGGCTCTCGACCGGGACGGGCATCGGCGGGGCGATCCTGAAGTTCAACGCGCAGGCGCAGTTCGCCGAGCTGTGGACCTCGATCGCGCTCATCACCATCATCACGCTGGTGTCGTACAACCTCGTGCAGATCGTCGAGAACATCGTCCTCGACCGCATGGGGATGGGCGTCTCCCAGCGCTGAGCCGTCTGCGCTCGAACCTCGCGGCCGGGAGCATCCTCCCGGCCGCGACGTCGTTCAGTGCGGGTGGCCGCGCAGCGGGATGATCGCCGCCGGCAGCTCGTGGAGCCTCGCCGACGCCTCCTCGGCGAGGGGGTTCGTGGATGTCCCGTCGCGGTTCACGAGCTGACCGCCCACGTAGACGGCCTTGAGGTTCCGCGGGCTCATCGCGAGCACGTACGACCGCACGGGGTGCCAGAGTGGGCCGACGTCGGGGGAGCGCGGGTCGACGATGACGAAGTCGGCGAACTTGCCGACCTCGAGCGAGCCCACCCGGTCGGCCACCCCCATGATCTCGGCCCCGCCGAGCGTGTGGAGGCGCAGCATCAGCTCGGGCATCATCGACAGGGGATCCTTCGTGCGCGAGCGCTGCATGGCGATGCCCATGCGCATGTTCTGCCACGGGTCGCTCACGTCGGTGCAGGCCTGGTCGTCGAGGCCGACGCCGACCTTCATGCCGAGCTCGAGCATCTCCGGCACGAGCGCGACGCCGGAGGCGAGTCGCCCGTTCGAGGCCGGCTGCCAGGACATGCTCGCCCCGCGAGCGGCGGCCTCGGCGATGATCTCCGGAGTGGTCTGGATGAAGTGCCCGAACATGAGGCCAAGCTCGAGGGCCCCAGCATCCCGGTACAGGGCGAACTTCGACTGCTGGTGCTCGACGGCCTCTGGCGACTCGAGGAAGTGCGCCTGGTTCGTGATGCCGAAGCGACGCATGGCCTCGGCTTCGAGGTCGGCGGCATCGGCTCGCGGCGACCACTGCACCTGGCCCATGATGGACGAGCCGAGGGCGTACGCCGGGTCCATGGACCTCGTGTGGGCGACCTCCGCCTGGAGCCGGTCGAAGATCTCGTCGTCGCTGCCGACGGTCGCATCCATCCCCGAGGCGTCGACGAAGCGGATGCCGGAATCGAGCGTGCCGTCCGCCTGGCGGTAGTGGTACTCGAGGGGGCGCATGCCCGCGGTGCCCGTTCGCTTCCCGTCGACCATCGACTCCCACGCCTGCAGCGGGTCGGTGAAGTTGTAGGCGGTCGTGACGCCGTTGGAGAGGAAGTCGAGCGAGCCGTGCAGGGTCGACCAGTAGAGCTGCTCCGGCGTCATGTGGGCGGTCGTGCCGAGCATGGAGTCGCACCAGCCGTAGAGGGTGTCGGCGACGCCGAGGCCCCGGAGGCCGCTCGTGAAGAGATGCGAGTGGCTCGATACGAAGCCGGGGGCGACGAATCTGCCGGCCACGTCGATCGTCTCGTCTGCGGTGACGGACGGCGTCCCGCTTCCGATCGCGGCGATGCGGCCGTCTTCGACGAGCATCCATCCGTCTTCGATGTAACCGGCATCCGTGGAGCCCGTTGGGATCGTGATGAGGCGCGCGTGGGTGACAAGAAGGGACATGCTCGCAACGCTAGCCAGCCCATGTTTCGGGCCTGTCACGGCTCGGAGGCGCCGCGGGGCGAGTTGCGTCTCAGACCTCGAAGAGGCTGTGCACGGGGCCGGCGACCTGCTGCCCGTCGAGGTCGACGAGCTCCATGAGGACTGCCGTGCCCGCCAGCGCGTAGCCGAGCCGCTCGAGGAGCTCCTGGCCCGCACGGAGGGTGCCACCCGTTGCGAGGATGTCGTCGACGAGCAGGACGCGGGTGCCGGCCGGCAGGTCCTGCGCCGCCTCCAGGCTGTCCGACCCGTACTCGAGGTCGTACGTGATCGACGCCGCGGGTCGGGGCAGCTTCCCCGCCTTGCGGATGGGGATGAGGCCGACGCCCGCGGCGTTGGCGATGGCGCCGGCGAGCAGGAACCCGCGCGCCTCGACGCCCGCGACGACATCGAAGGTGCCGTCGAAGGGCTCGATCACGGCGTCGACGGCGGTGCGCAGGGCGGCGCCGTCGGCGAAGAGCGGGGTGATGTCACGGAACTGGATGCCCGCTTCGGGGAAGTCCGGGATGGTCGCGATGAGCGACTCGGCGCGCGCGAGCTCTGGGGTCACGGCTCCAGGATACGTGCGATCCGCATCAGTCCGCGGCGATGAACGCGCGCAGGACCGCCCGGTGGTCGTCGCCGCGCTCGGCCGCCCGGAGCTAAGTTGTGGTCGTTCAGAAGCGGTCCTGACGACCACAACTCAGCCCTGGGCGGGGACGGGGACGGGGCGCGG
>NZ_PSXZ01000019.1:0-47378 GCF_002931375.1 Pseudoclavibacter sp. RFBJ3
CCATCGCGGGGAAGTTGAACGGGCTGATGATGCCGACCACGCCGAGGGCCTGCTTGATGGAGAACACGTCGACGCCGGTCGAGGCGTTCTCGGTGAAGTCGCCCTTCATGATGTGGGGGAACCCGGTCGCGAGCTCCACGACCTCGAGGCCCCGCTGGATCTCGCCAGCGGCGTCGGACACGACCTTGCCGTGCTCGGAGGTGATGATGCGCGCGAGCTCGAGCTTCCGCTCGTTCAAGAGCTCACGGAAGCGGAACAGCACCCCTTGGCGCTTCGCGACGGAGGCGTTCGACCACGCAGGGAACGCCGCCTTCGCCGCCGCTACCGCCGCGTCGATCTCCGCCTGCTCGGCGAGCGCGACCTGCTTGGTGGCGACGCCAAGTGCGGGGTTGAAGACCGGCGAGGTGCGCGCGGGCGTCGAGGTCGAGCAGGCGCCGTCGATCCAGTGCTGGATCGTGGGAAGGGCAGAGTCCACGTGATGCTCCTCGGGGTGCGGGCTTGATCTGGCTGAAAACATGGTCAGCCTACGGACGGGCACCGACGTTCGAATGGCGGCTTTGTAGAGCCGCGTCCCGGTATTCGACCAAACTGGCAGCGGGTTTTGCGACAGACTGGCACCGACGAACCGTGCGACCGAGGAGCGAAATGTCCGAGTACCGAGTGCAGAATCCCGCGACCGGCGAGATCATCGAGACGTTCGACGACGCGACGGATGCGCAGATCGAGCAGGCCGTCGCGAGCGCCGACACCGTGTACCGGGAATGGCGTGAGCGCAGCGTGCAGGAGCGGGCCGCTGTCGTGCGACGCGTCGCCGCGGTCTTCCTCGAGCGCAAGGACGAGCTCGCCCACCTCATCGCCGTCGAGATGGGCAAGTCCGTGCAGGAGTCGATCGACGAGGTCGAGTTCGCTGCGTCGATCATCGACTACTACGGCGTGCACGGCCCGAGCCTCATCACCGACGCCGAGATCCCCAGCACCATTCCCGGCAAGGCGTTCATCGAGCATCGTCCCGTCGGCACCCTGCTCGGCGTCATGCCGTGGAACTTCCCCTACTACCAGGTGGCGCGCTTCGCGGCACCGAACCTCGTGCTGGGCAACACCATCCTGCTCAAGCACGCGGACATCTGCGCGCGGTCGGCCCTGACCATTCAGGAGATCATGGAGCAGGCCGGCGTCCCGGTCGGGGGCTACCAGAACGTCTTCGCGTCGCACGATCAGATCGCGACGCTCATCGCCGACTCGCGCGTGCAGGGGATCTCGCTCACGGGCTCCGAACGTGCTGGGGCGATCATCGGGGCGCAGGCGGGCCGGAACCTGAAGAAGTGCGTGCTCGAGCTCGGCGGCATCGACCCCATGATCGTGCTCGACTCGGATGACGTCGCGGCTGTTGCGAAGCAGGCGTGGGACTTCCGCGTCTACAACGTGGGCCAGGTCTGCAACTCGAACAAGCGTCTCATCGTCATGGACGACATCTACGACGAGTTCGTCGAGGAGCTGAAGAAGCTCGCGACGGGACTCGTCCCCGGAGACCAGCTCGACCTGGCCGAGGGCCAGTTCGCGCCGATGTCCAGCCGAACGGCGGCCGAGACCGTCGATGCTCAGGTGCAGAAGGCGGTCGCGGAGGGCGCGACGCTCGAGATCGGCGGAGTGCTGTCCGACGGCCCGGGAGCCCACTACTCGCCGGCCGTGCTCACCGGCGTCCCACGCGACTCCGAGTCGTACGGCGTCGAGCTCTTCGGTCCCGTCGCGACCGTCTACCGAGTGTCGAGTGACGAGGAGGCGCTCGACCTCGCGAACGACTGCGCACTTGGCCTCGGCGGCTCGGTGTTCTCGACCGACGAAGCGCGCGCGACCCGTATCGCGCAGCGCCTCGAGGTGGGCATGGCACACGTCAACACGATCGCGGCGGAGGCGGCAGAGCTGCCGTTCGGCGGGGTCAAGAACTCGGGCTTCGGACGCGAGATGGGACCCATCGGGATCGGCGAGTTCGCCAACAAGCGCCTGTTCTTCGTCTCCGCCTGAGCGCAGCGGGTGCCGAGCTCAGCGCTGACCGTTCAGGTCAGTTGCTGCGGTTCGTGCGCTCGATGACTTCCTGGCCCGTGTTGGGGTCGATGACCTTCCGGGTCGTCGACGTCGACTGCTTGCGGCGCAGCGCCGTGACGAGGCTCAGGATGAAGACGACGACGCCAGCACCCATGAGGATGTAGCCGATGGTCTTGAGGTCGACGAAGCCGTCGAGGTCGATGTTGATGGCAAACGCCAGGATGGCGCCGATGACGATGAGTGCGATGCCGCTGCCGTAGCCCATTGGATGACCTCCGTGTCGGATCGAGCGGACGTCGCTCGGGGGATGCCTCAAGTTTCGCACCGCTCGCGTCGTAACTCGACTCCCAGATGTCGATTCGTGCTCGGCGACGAGAATCGGTCAGGCGAGGGGGCGTCGATCAGGCCATGATGGACGCATGGAAGACGAGCAACTGATCACCGTCCTGAGCGACGAGGAAAGCCGCGCTCTGCTGCGCGCGACGACGTTCGGTCGCATCGCGTTCGCCGTGAACGGCCGTGTGGAGATCTATCCGATCAACGTCGTGTTCAGCGAGCGCGATGGTGAGATCGTCTTCAAGTCGGCGCCCGGCTTCAAGCTCGCGGGGGCCTCCATTGCCAAGGAGGTCGTGTTCCAATCCGACGCCCTCGGCGACGGGTTCGCGACGAGCCTCGTGGCACGCGGGGGAGCCCGGGTGCTCAGCACGGAGGCTGAGCTCGAGAAGGCGGAAGCGCTCGGCGTGCGCCCGCTCATCGCGGCACCCAAGAACGAGTACGTGGCGATCACGGTCGTCGAGGTCTCTGGCCGCCGCTACATCACCGGTGAAGAGGCCGAGCCCCTCATCGACACCATCGCCTAGGCATGCCGGATCCCCTGTTGAGTGCCGCAGCTTCCGGCGTCACGGAGCCCGACCCCGTCGACCGGCTCATCCTCGATGAAGCCGCCGAGCTGGGTGTGGTGGATGTGCCGCTCGCGGTCGTCGGCGACGCCACGGGTGCGCTGGCCGTCGCGGCCGCGGAGCGCTTCGACCTGGACACGGTCCGCACCTTCCACGACGCCGTCTCGGAGGAGCGGGCGAGCGACGATGCAGTGCGGGCGAGCTTCCGTTCGCTCAAAGCCGTCCGCTTCGGCTTGGAGCCGGCGCTGTTCGACGGCGCTCGCCTCGTGCTGCTGCGCCTGCCGAAGTCGCTCGCGGAACTCGATGAGATCGCGCGCCTCGTCGCGGCGCACGCGCATCCAGAGGTGCGGATCGTCGCTGGCGGACGCATCAAGCACATGAGCCGCGGAATGAACGAGACCCTCGAGCGCTCGTTCGAGAGTGTGACGGCGAGCCTCGGCAGGCAGAAGTCGAGGGTGCTGCACGCGAGCGCCCCGAAGGCGGAGCTGCGAGGCGCGGCGTCGGCGTACCCGATCGTGCAGAGCTCCGACGAGCTCGGCTTCTCGATCGCGAGCCACGGTGGTGCGTTCGCGGGCCCGCGCCTCGATCTGGGCACGCGCGAGCTGCTCTCGGCTCTGCGTGACCTCCCCGCAGACGAGCTCCCGGAGGCGGGCCTCGCCGTCGACCTCGGCTGCGGCACGGGCGTGCTCGCCGTCGCGCTCGCGAGGCTCCGACCGGAGCTCGAGGTGATCGCGAGCGATCGATCCTGGGCTGCCGTGTCCTCTGCTCGCGAGACGGTGCGCATCGCGGGGGTCGAAGACAGGGTCGAGGTGCGCCGCGAGGACGCGGGGTCGAGCATCGAGACCGGTTCCGTGGATGTGGTGCTCCTCAACCCGCCGTTCCACGACCGGCACGAGGTGGTCGAGGACATGGCGCATCCGCTCTTCGAGCAGGCCGCGCGCATGCTGAGGCCCGGTGCCAGCATGCTCACGGTGTTCAACTCGGGTCTGGCCCACCGTGCGGCGCTCGAGCGGATTGTCGGCCCCAGCACGCAGATCTCGCGCGGTGCCAAGTTCACGGTGGTGCTCAGTCGCAGGCGCGACGAGAAGTGGCGGATTCGCGCCTCCGGGCGGGCATCCGGTCGGTAGGCTGGGGAACTGAACCGGAGGCGCAATGACCGATCTCATCCACATGCTTCGCGACTGGATGCCGAAGCAGCGCTGGTACTCGGGCGGTGAGGGTCGGACGCCGCAGCTCACGCACCTCGGCAGCTACGTGCTCGCCAACCCGAACGGGGAGGCCGGGGTGCATCTCGTCACGGTGCCGTGCATCCTCGATTCCTCCGGCGAAGTCCCGGTCGTGTACCAGGTGCCGATCGTGCTCCGCGAGGTGGATGCGCGCGTTCCCGCGCTCGGGTACATCGGGTCGATCAGCAACGCGGCCGGGCGTGTGAGCGCCGTCGTCGATGGTCCGCACGACATCGCGTTCGCTCGGGCGCTCCTGGCGCTGCTCGAGCGCGAGGGGCACGCGGCGGGGGCCGGTGGGCGGACGGACATCGCTGCGTACGGACTGCCGATGCCCGGGGTCGTGCTCGGCAGCTTCGTGACGAGTCGGGTGCTCTCTGGGGAGCAGTCGAACTCGTCGATCATCTGCGAGATGCGCATGCCAGATGGGAGCGCCGCTGCCCCGCTCATCCTCAAGGTCTTCCGCATGCTGCACGATGGCGAGAACCCGGAGGTGACGCTGCAGTCGGCGCTCGCCGCGGCCGGTTCCGTGCGTGTGCCGCCCGCCATCGGCCACCTGTCGGGCTACTGGCCCGACCCGCGCGTCAGCAGCGGGCGCGCCTCTGGCAACTTCGTGTTCGCGCAGGAGTTCCTCCCCGGGGTCGAGGATGCGTGGCGGGTGGCGCTGCGCGCCGCCGAGACTGGGGACGACTTCGGTGACGCCGCGTACACGCTCGGGGAGGCGACCGCTGAGGTGCATCGCACGCTCCGCGAGGTGCTGCCGAGCGTCGAGGCGAGCGCCCTGAAGGTGCAGGCTGAGGTCGACGCGATGCGGCAGCGCCTGGATGCGGCCATCGCCGTCGCCCCGGCCCTCGAGCGCCTGCGGGGTGCAGCGGAGGAGGTCTACGCGCACGCCGCCGAGATGCACTGGCCGACGCTGCAGCGGGTGCATGGCGACCTGCACTTGGGTCAGGTGCTTGCCGTGGAGGGCAGCGGCTGGGTGTTCCTCGACTTCGAGGGAGAGCCGCTGCGCAGCATCGAGCAGCGCAATACGGCGGATGCCCCGCAACGCGACATCGCCGGCATCCTGCGATCGTTCGACTACGTCGCCGGGTCGTTGGAGATGACGACTGGGCGGGATGTCGCCGGTGACTGGGCCGCCCGTGCTCGGCAGTCGTTCCTGAACGGCTACGCCGCGGCCGTGAGCGGCCAGGAGCGAATCGGGCGTCACACGGGCGCGATCACGCTCGACAGCCGGGCCGCGCGCAGGCAGGCGCGTGACTTCGACGATGCCAGGGGCACGCGCGACGCGAGAGGTGGGTCTGGTCCCTTCTCGCAAGGGGGTCAGTCGAGCTCGCTGCCGCTGAGCGCTGCGGAGTCAGCCGCGCTCATCAGGGTCTTCGAGCTCGACAAGGCACTGTACGAAGTGATCTACGAGGCATCTCAGCGGCCGGCCTGGCTCAGGATTCCCGTGCGCGCGGTGCAGCGCATCCTCGCCTAGGGGCGCTGCCGGTCTCGACGGAGCCGACCGCGATGCGTGGTCGGCTGCCGTTGTCCACAGATTCGCCCCTCCACCGTTTCGGGCGCCGCGCCGCGAGTAGGTTCGCGAGTACGCAATCGGGAGGATGCACGTGCCGCGCACCACGACGTTCGACAGTTCACCCGGCGACCCGCGAGGGGTGCCGAGCACGGGAGGCTACTCGCCTGAGGTGTACGACCTCCTGCTGGATGCTGGCGGCAGGCTGGCCGCCTTCTATGCCGCGCGAGCAGCGCGTGCCCGCAGCGACCTCGAGTCCAGGCGGTGGCTGGGAAAGCTCGCCGAACTCCGCGAGGAGGTCGCGGGCGTCGACGCCCAGTCGAACGTGAGCGTCGTCCGGAAGCGCAACGAGCTGCTGGAGCGGCACCGGGCAGAGGCGAGCATGGTCGCCAGCGGGCGCGGCAGCGGCAGGGCAGTCCGGGGCGCCGGATGAGCGCGACGGTGATTGCGCCACGGAAGACACGCACCACGAGAGGACGAACATGACCGACATGCCCAGCGACGAGCCCATCGACGACTACGACCCGATGATCTACGACGCCATGCGCGAAGCCGCGAATCGGCTCAGGGGTCTTTACGTTGCTCGACAGAATGAAGCCGGCTCTGAACAACAGCGACAGCACTGGCTGGAGAAGCAGATCGCCGTCAGGATCGAGGCGGATGAAGTCGACACGTACTCGCTCGATGCGGTGCAAGCTCTCCGGGCGTCGTTCGTCGCACGGCTCAAGGCGGAGGACCATTGAGCTCGGAGTCAGAGGTCACCCGCGAGCAACTGCGGGAGATCTTTGAGAAGTCCATTCGGCCGGAACTCGATGCTCTCCGATCTTCCCAACGAGCCTCGGAGCCGACGCTCGTGCTTGTTGGAGCACAACCCGGTGCCGGGAAAACGCGAACGGTGGGTCGCGCGCAGAAGGACTTCCGAGGGGCTATCCCGGTTATCGGGGACGACCTGCGAGTCTTTCATCCCGACTACCTGGGCGTGATGCGGGAGGACCCGCTTCGCATGCCTGAGGTGACGGCGCAGGCTGCTGGCGCGTGGGCGCGCATGTCGAGCGACTACCTGCGGGAACGTCAGGCATCCGTGGTGTTCGAGACGACGTTCCGACAGCCGGACGCCGTCGTCGCGACGGCCAAGGAATTCCGCGATGCCGGCTACCGCGTCGAAGTGCGCGCGCTTGCCGTGCCCGAAGCGGTCTCGCGGCTCGGCGTGCTCTCGCGGTACGCGGAACAGGTCCGCGACCAAGGGGCCGGCAGGTGGACCCCACAGGCATTCCACGACGTCGCCGCCGAGCAGATGCCGAAGTCGCTCGAACGGGTCATCGCCGAGGGGCACGTCGACCGGGTGCTCGTCGTCGACCGCGGCGGTCGTGCCCTCCACGCCGCCGACATCGACACGCACGCTGCGAGCACAACCGGCGCGCGCGACGGCGCCGACGCCCGGGCGGCCGTCATTGCAGGAAGGGGCCTCGACAACCTCACCCCGAGCGACGCGAACACCTGGCTCGCAGCACTCGACCGAGACGCGAACTTCGTGCTCAGACAAGCCGATCTCGGCGGCGACGTGCTCGCCACCATCGACGACCTCCGAGCCGACGCACCCCACATCGCGGCCCGCGCCCACACCACGCAGAGCCCCGCCCACGCGGAGACGTCGGCAGCGCTCGCGGCCCTCGGCGCCCGCACCAGTGCCGCACGCGAAGCCCTCAGCCACGGCGAGCGGCCCACTCGAGCGGGCGCGGTCGAGGAGCGCGCGCAGGGCCCGCGCCTCACCACCGAGCTCGCCACGGCGCTCGGCCACACCACCAGCCCACTCGCCGACCCAAACCGCTCGCACACGTCCACCCGTGCGCGCACGCAGCAGGCGTCCCCGCAGCACGAACGCCACGAACGCTGACCTCCGGCACCGCACCCGTTCAGGCGACGCTGCGCAGCTCCGGTTCGCGCACCCGCAGGAACGGCACGTACGGCACGACGAGACGCTGCGCGATGCGGCCGAGCACGCCGCCGTCGGCCGCCAACTCGACCTCAGCGCCACCACCCATGAGAACCGCCACCATGTTGCGCTTCGCCGTCGTCCCCCACTGCTCCAGAACCGCCGAGTGCCCCGTCAGCACGTCACCGAGCGACAGCGCCGCACCCGCAGCGCGCTTCCCCTGCGCCGCACCGAGCACCCCCGTCTCCAAGCGAACCACCCCGGGCGCATGCGCCGGATCCACACCATGCCCGAAATGGCCGACCCGCCCCAGGAACGGCAGGTGCACGTTGATGCCCAGGATCGGACCGACGGAGGGATCGACGGGAGCGAGCAGCGAGTAATGCGGCACGCGAGCCGACACGGGCAGATCCTCGAGCGACGCTACACCGTGCCCCAGCCCGGCACTCGACACGTGCACGACCCGGTCGACCCGCATCCCGAGTGCCATCGCCCGACCCGTCACGCCGCCGCCGAAACTGAACCCGAACGCCGTCAGCTCCACGCGCCCGTCACGGGGGATCGAGTTCACGAACCCACCCAGCTTGCGCGCCAGCCCATCCGCCATCGCCGCCGACAACGCCAACGGGCCACGCGGGAACCGCCCGCCCTGCCACACGACGAGCCCGGCCGTGCCAGCGGGCGCGAGCGTGATGAGCTCCGACATGGTGTGCGCCTTGCCCTCGAAGTCGAGCAGCCGCGACTCATTGCCGGGCACGAACACCCCCACGGATGTGACCCCCTCCGCGAACGGAGACGCGAACGGGTCCTCCGACTCCGAGATCGCCGCGCCCACGTACTCGACGATCGAGTCCCGCTCGGGATCGAACGCGAGCACGAAGCGCGGCTTCCCGCCGCGGTCGACGAAGCCACGGCCCCCGTGCAGCTCCCGCAGCTGGTGCACGAGCCGCTCGCGGTCGCGCAGCTCCCCGCGGCTCGCATCCGCCAGGATGCTCTTGATCTCACCACCCGCGAACGCACTCGCACTGCCGAGCGCACGCTCGATGGAGGCGCCCGACTCCAAAGCGCCGATGGCCCGCCCGAGCGACTCCCGGTTGGCCCGCACGCGAACCGACCACGGGATGCCATCGAGGTTGCCGACAAGCAGCGGAACCTGCTTCAGGAGACGCGCGCGCTCGGCCTCCGACAAGGCGCCCCACCACTCCCGCGTCGTCGCGGCCGTGGGAGGCGCGTTCAGCACACGACGCAGGCGCCCACGCGAGATGGGCCGCGACGCGATGAGGCGGGTGAGGTCAGCAGACGAAGAACGGGCTCGCACGCGGAAAGCGTAGCGAGCCCGTCCGACAAATCACGTCGTGAATCTGCCGTACGCACAAGAGGCGCTCAGCCCCCGGTGCGAGCCAGAATCAGTAGTACTCGCCCTGGCGGAAGTCCCAGCTGTTGAACGACTCAGCGAGGATCGCCATGATGCGGTTGATGTCGAGGCCCTTGCGGATCACGACGGGAGCCGGCGAGATGGAACGCTGTCCGCCCTGCTCGGGGATGAGCGTGCCGTCGGCGTCGACCATCGAGATCATGACGCCCTGCTCGTGGCGCGTCTCCGTGGTGGCCTCAGGCTGGATGGATGCGACGTAGTCGTTCGCCTCGATGATGAGGTCGGCGCGGTCGTGGATGCGCTCGCCGATGCCCTCGACGAGTCCACGGTTGCCCTTGCCGGACGGGTTCGCGGAACTCGCGAACGCGAAGCGTCCGTGCTTCTCGTACAGCTCCTTCGCGAGCTTCTCGCCGGGGACGCCGAACTTGATGACGAAGCAGCTCGTGCCGCGCCCGTCCATCATGAGCTCCTTCGTGCCGTCGTCGGGAAGGGCCGCGACGGCCTCTTCCTTCCACGGGAGGATGCAGCCGAGGAGGATGTCGTCGTTCCAGTGGCGCTCGTAGAACGCGTCGATCTCCGGCGTGAGCTGCGCGAGCTCGCGCAGCTGCTCGAGGGAACCGCACAGCACGACGCCAGGCTTGTTGCGGTTGCGCTCCTTCGCCTCGAACTTCCGCTCGAGTCCCTCCTTGTCGGAGGTCATGATGATGTAGCCGACCTTCGTCGGGACGACGACGAGTCCGCCGTCTCCCGTGAGGATCTCGACGGCTTCTGGCTGCACGTCGCCGTTCCACGCGATCAATTTGCTGTCCATAGCTGCGTTTCTCTCGAAATTGGTGCTCGGGCTCGTCGAGCCGGAGTGAACTGTCGCGTCCGCTTGGGTCGCGTCGAGGATCGATCCTACTTGGTGTTGGCCCGCAGCCAGGGTCGTGCACCCGCTCGCCCGTAGGGTTGAGGGCATGGAGACTCCTCAGCAGGGCCCAGAAGGCGACGCATCCTCCGAGGTCGAACCCGAGGCGCTGGTCATCGCAACGGCCCCGCGGCCGACGACGCCTGAGGCGGTCTCCCGAGTGCTGGAGCGCTTCGTGCGCGAGGTGGTGCCGCCGATCTTCGACGCGGACAACACCATGGACGTGCGCGGCCTTGACCTGGCGCGTGTCACCGCGCATCCGCTCGCGGGCGACCTCCTCGGCATCGACATCGATCTCACGGGCATCGAGGTCACCTTCGACGCCACGGTCGAGGAGGCGCCGCCGCTCCCGGAGTTCCCCGAGTTCGGCACCGAGGTCGCGAGGACCGACGCCCGCGTCGCCGAGGTGCGGGTGCGGGGCCTCCCGGTTCGCATCCAGGGCGCCGAAGTCGAGGCGTCGATCACTGCCGCCGGTGTGCACGTCGACTGGGCGGAGGATGATCGCGGGCAGCTCGCGCTGGCGTTGAGGCAGGGCATGGCGGGTGGTGGGGCCGCGACGGTCTTCCCCGTCGACACGCTGCTGATCGACGTCTCCGCGAGGCAGCGGGAGGTGGTGGATGCGCTCGTGTCCATCGTCACGGAGTCGGGGGAGAGCCAGGGCATCCACGTGTCCGATGTCGATCTCGAGCTCACGCAGGCCGGCCCCCGAGGCGCGCACCTGCATGCGTCCGGCAAGGTCCGGCGGGGTTTCCTGCGCGCGAGTCTGCTGTTCACGACGGAGGCGCAGCTCGGCGACGACCTGAAGCTGCAGCTCATCAACCCGCGCCTCACGAGCCGCAACCCGCTCATCGGCCTGCTGCTGCTGGCGGTCCGCAGTCAGATCCGCGAGGAGCTCAAGGACCCGATCGATCTCCGTGACCTGCGGCTCGATCCGCTCAAACTGGCGGATGCGCAGTTCGAGGTCGGTGAGCGGCTGCGTCTGCGCCTGCAGTACGACTGACCTGCGCGGGAGGCGCGTCCGAGGCGCGCGCCGGTGAGTTCGCTGCCGGTTGCTTCGAGGCGGCGAGGATGCCGATCACCACGAGCAGGGCGGATGCGATGAAGCTGCCCGGGATGCCCACGAGCTCGATGGCCTGCCCGACAAGTGCCGAGCCGAGCGCCTGGCCGAGGACGAGGACAACGAACAGCAGCGCCGTCCCTGCCGGCGCGCGGGTGGGATCGAGTCGCGTCGTCCACCAGATGAGCACGCCGGTGCCGGCCGTGTACCCCCAGCCGAAGGCGATGCAGGCGGCGAAGGCGAGTGGCCACACCCCCGCGGAGGTGCCGAGCAGGACCGTCGCCGCGGCGACGGGCAGGCTGGTCATGAGCCAGGCCCGCCGAGAGGTCAGCTTCTGGAGTCTGCCGGCTGAGGCGATAACCGCCGCTCCTCCCAGGCCGAGCGCGATCCAGGCCCCGGCGGAGAGTTCCTGGCTTGCGCCTGCGTCGACGAGCGCGGTGCGCCCGAACGTCCAGACGGCGGCTGAGCCTGCGCCGAGGAAGAGCGCCGCGGCGATGACGGGCAGGTGCTGGCGAAACCACGATCGCGGCGGAACGGGCGCGAGGCGGGGCGCAGCATCCGGTCGCGTGGTGGCGGCGGTGGTTCCTCGCCACGTCGAGGCGAGGACCAAGCCGCCGGCCACGATGCTGGCCCCCGCGGCGAGCGTCCAGGCGAGTCGCCAGTCGGGCAGCAGGGCGAGCGCCAGGAGGCCTGCTGCGACGAGGCCGGGGCCGGTGCCCGCGTTGACGACGCCCTGCATCCGTCCCACGTGCTCCTTCTTGACTGTCCTGTGCAGCAGCTCCACCAGGGCGGGTGACGCGAAGCCGGCTCCGCTCGACGCGAGGATCGCCGAGGCCGCGAAGACGCCGCCGTCAGGGGCGAGGGCCATGCCGAGCGCGCCGCCGGCAGCGGTCACGGTCGCGAGGGCCGCGAAGAGGTGCGGGGCGCGGGCCGCCAGCAGGAAGCTGGCGAGTGCGGCTGCGCAGTAGGCGGCGGAGGCGCCGCTCGAGATGAGTCCGGCGGCGGATGCGCTCAGTGAGAGCTCCGCCTGGACGTCGGGGAGGAAGAGTCCGTAGGCGAGGCGGACGAGCCCGTAGGTGGCTGCGATCAGGGCGGTCCCCGAGGCGACCAGCAGGAGTGCGCGGCGACCCCGTAACAAAAACGATCGTTTCATATTTACGACTCTAGAGTGTTGGCATGGCAATCCGCTCCAGCACCGAGACCAAGCTGCTCGACGCCGCGGATGAGCTGTTCTTCACGGCAGGCATCCACGCGACGCCGATTGACGCCGTGATCGACCGCGCGGGAGTCTCTGCCGCCACGCTCTATCGCGGTTACGCCAGCAAGGAGGCCCTCGTCGCGGCGGCCCTCGAGCGCCGACACCGTGCCTGGATCGAGCTGTGGGATGCGGAGATCGCCAAGCATCGCGATGACGAGCAGCAGCTGCTCGCCGTTTTCGATGCCCTGGACGCGTTTCGGCAGCAGCCTCTCGGCTCTCGCTGGTGCGCCTTCCTCGGGGCTTCCGCCGAGTACGCCGACGCTCCCGCCGAGGTCCGTGCCGCGGTGCAGACCGACACCGAGTCGCTGCGGTCGCGGCTCACGCACCTCGCGAGCCAGTTCGACGAGTCAGCGTCCCTCGCTGAGGAGCTGCTGCTGCTCGTCACGGGCTACCTCGCGATGCGTCTCCGCGATGAGCGGTACTCGACGGCCACGGCACGGCGGATGGCGTCGGGCCTCATCCGTGCCGCCACGACCGAACCCGACTCGAGGCGCGACTCGGCGTAGCGGCTGCGACTCAGCCGGCCTGGTCGGAAGCGCGGAGCTCCTCCAGAGCCAGGGCGATCTGCTCGACTCTGCCGAGAACCGTGGGCCCGATCCAGAGCAGGATCGGCAGTGATGCGAATGACGCCAGGCGGGGGAACTGCTCGCCGCCCGAGAGGACGAGCTCGGCGGCGGCAGCGGTGAAGAAGGCTATCGTCGTGCCGGCTGCGATGGGCAGGAGCAGTGGGGTGACCGTGCGTCGTTGATCGATCGCCTCCTGCAGCTCATCGATCCTCGCGATGTTGATGCGGATGCGATCATTCGCGGGGTTGATCGATTGCTCCAGGAGCCTGCGCGAGCTCCGATCAAGGGGCGTGTCTCGGTGAGCCATGACCAGCCAGGCGAGGAGCAGTGCGAGGCAGAGGGCCGCTGACCCGGTCACGCCGAGGAGCGCTGCCCCGAGGGTCGTCTGCCACGGTTCGGGGGCCTCGGTGATCGTCACGGTCAACCACACGCCCGCGACCGCGCCGACGACTCCAGCGACCACCAGGGTGCGGATGCGTGCCGGCGGCAGCTGAGCGGGGAGATGCTGCACGGCGGCCCGCCAGCCGAGCTTCGCGACGGACGTCTCAGCGATGTCCACTTCGTGGATCTCCCCCGGGCCGAGGGCAGTCAGGACGCCGGGCCCAGCCTTGGCCATCCGGGCGTCGCCCCAGCGAAGCCCGAGAAATGCGGCAAGCACGAGGACGAGCGGGAGACCAGCGATGGCGATGAAGATTACCCAGCCGGTCGGGAGGCCGAGCAGCGCAGCGGCGGTCACGAGGCCGATGAGCAGGAGAGCGCTCGCGAGGACTGCGAGCGCTCCCTTGCGGTTGCGGTTCTTTGGCATCGAGGCCCCCGTTGTCGCGTCGCGTCGCGTCGCGTTTCGGCAGGCGCTGCCGGCTTCTGGGTCGACGACGACGCTATCGAACGGGCGCGGCCGGGAACTGGGTGGTGCCCTCGGTGAGCGCTTCGGCCGCGGGCCCGGCGAACGCCGCCGAGCGGGCGCCGCGTTCGTGTCCGACGCGGAGCCCACTCGGGCGTGCAGCTACTTCGTGACCGACACCTCGTGGGTTGTGCTCACGGTGGTGCCTGCGGCGTTGATGAACTCGACCGTGTAGGCGTACTGCCCCGGCGTCTTGCCCTCGACCTGCAGCGTCGCCTTCTGGGCGGCGGGGCTCGCCGCGGTGAGCTCGCCGGTGCCGACCTCGACGCCGTTCTCGAGGAAGCGGTAGGCGGTGGCGTTCGTACCCCACCAGAGGTTCGCCGTCACGGTGTAGGTGCCGTCGCCGTCCCAGTTGTCCGAGGAGAGGGACGGGGCGCCGGGGGAGGCGTTCGTCACCGTCACCGTGAGCGACTCCGTTGCGGTCGTTCCCTTCGAGTTCACCAGCTCGCCGGTGAAGACGTAGGTTCCGTTCGCCAGGCCGGCGATGTCGACGACGGCTGACTGCGCCGCTGGCGAGTTCGTGCTGAGCGGTGTCGTGCTGACCAGCTGGCCGTCCTGGTAGAGCCGGAAGGTGGAGCCGTTCTCGCCCCACCACAGGTTCATCGTCAGCTGGAACTCGCCGTCACGGAGGCCGGTGTTCCAGCCGTCGTTGGAGGAGAGCACTCCCTTTCCCGGCGCCTTCGTCGCGCCGTCGTCCGTCGGCGCCTCCGGCAGCGTCACGGGTGCGGTCGCCGCCGAGCGGGGGCCCTCGCCGGAGGCATTGACGCCGGTCACCTCGTAGGAGTGGGTCGAACCTGGAGCGAGTCCGGTGACGGTGCAGCTCGTCTCGGTCGCTGCACAGACCGGTTCCGATTCCCCTGCCTCGTAGACGCGGTAGCCCGCGAAGCCCGCACCGGTGTCGGCGAGTTCGTCCCAGGAGACGGCGATGGAGGTGTCGCTCTCCTGCGTCGCGACGGCGTTCTGCGGAGTCCCGGGCAGCGTCTCGTCGGCGACGGCCAGCCAGGAGATGACCGGCTTCTCGCCGCCCGCGCCCTCGTTGGTCACGAGGTAGTCGACCGTCGCCGCCTCCGAGAGCGTGAAGGTCAGGCCGGCGGAGAGCTTGGGTGTGGAGCCGGAGAGGGGGATGCTTCCCTTCGCGAGTTCCGTGCCGTCGACCGACACGGTCTGGTACATGGTCCTGCTGAGGTTCCACCACTCGGTGAAGCCGCCGGTCAGCGTGTAGGTGCCAGCCTCGAGTGGAAGCCGGTAGCTCAGCTTGGTGGTGTCCTGGTAGAGCCCCGTCGAGTACTTGTCCTTGATATCGGTCCCGGTCTTGAGCTTCATGCCGTCAGAGATGTGTCCCCATTGCGTGGCGGATGTGGAGACCTGGTCGACCTTGTCGTTGCGCAGCCCGCCGACGGCGGCCGATACTGCCGCGTACTGGGGCGAGTCGGCGCCGTCCGTCCCGGCGTCGATGAAGTACACGAGCCCTGGTGGCACGATCTCGAACTGCGCGACGACCGGTGCGTCGCTCTCGTCGAGGCGGCCGTTGGCCGTGATCGTCTCGTATTCGGTGCGAGGCTGCTCGTGGGCGGCGGGCTCCCACGTGACGGCACGTTCGGTGTCGGCGACCTTCACCGTGTTCGGGAGCGGATCGTCGGTGTCGAGCACGCCCTGCACGCCGAGGTCGCGGGGCAGCGTCTGCACGTAGACGAGTGCGAGTCGTGCGTTGTAGCCGCTCGTTCCATTGGTGCCGAACTCCAGCTGGACGACGGCTTCCTCGTCGAGCGTGAGCGTCTGCGCGATCGGCGTCGCCGATCCTGTCGAGGTCGCCGTCTTCGAGACGGTCTCGCCGTTCGCCGTGAGCTTCGCGGAGAGGTTCGTCGTGAGTCCCGCACGGGGCGCCTGAACTCCGACGACGTTGTAGGAACCGGCGGGGAGGGTCAGGTGGTAGGTGACCGGCTTGTTGAAATCGGCGCCGATATAGGAGGAACCCCAATCCTGCGGTGTTCCGCTCGCGAGCGTGGTCGCCGCGGTCGAGTACCCCCACGTGCTGCCCGGGGCGGTGCCGTCCCACTTCTGGTCGGCGGTCTCGTTGCGGAGCTCAGGCGAGACGCCTGCCGCGGCCGCGTGGGCCGATCCTGCCTCCGAACCGCTCGAGCCGGAGTCGATGAAGTAGTCGAGATCGGCGGGGACGACGAGCACCGTCGCCGAGAAGCGCTGGTAGATGCCGGCCTCGGTCTTCTCCGAGGTTCGACCGCTGGCCGCGAAGCTCGCGAGCTCGCCGGTTGACGCGGCGCCGGCGTTCGACGCGGCAGTCCAGATGACCTCTTCCTCGGTGCCCGAGAGGAGGAGTGTGCCGGGCAGGGCACGTTCGGCGGTCGTGATGGCCACGGAGCCGAGGTCCGTCACGTCGGCGCTCACATCCTTGGGGGTGAGCGCGTCCGCCGCGGAGGCGAGGCGCCGTTCGAGCGCTGTCGCGCCTTCGACGTCGAGTCCGTAGCCGACCGGGTCGGCGATCGCGGCCTGCGCTGCCGTCCGCGCGGCAGCGAACGGGGCCCACGACTGGGGTCCGTACTCTGCCTCGACGAGCTGCGCGACGGCGGAGACGGCTTCGGTGAGTGCTCCCGTGTCGACGCGCGCGGAGTCGGCGACCGCACTGATCGTGGCGACCGAGTCGACGTTGAGTGCGCTGTCGTTGGCGGTCCTGATGACCACCGTGTGGGCGCCGTTCGCGAGCCCGCGGAGCGTGAAGGTCGTTCGGGCGCTGCCTGCGCTCCACGTTGGAGCTGCGAGCGCGACGGGGATCCCGTCCACCTCGACATCGAGCGTCGCGGTGCCGGGGTTGGCGCCGATGATGTCCAAGCCCGTTCCGGTGAAGGAGTAGCTCAGTGCGGCTCCCTTGGCCGTGCTCTTGGATGCGGTTCGCTGCCACTCGAACATGCCCTGTCCGTTGACGTGGCTCCAGTTGGCGTCGAACTCGAGCACCGGGGTCGACGTGTTCGACCAGCTGCTCTGGTGCATCCCGTCGATGATCTGCGTGTAGTAGGGCGTGTACCCGGGCAGTGTCTGGATCCGCAGGTTGTCGAACTGCACGAAGTTGAAGCTGGACCCGAGTTGGATGCGTCCCGCGGCCTGCGGCGCGGTATCCGTGTGCGACGCGATCTGCACGCCGTTGATCGAGGCAGTGGAGGTGTCGCCTGCGACGGTCACGGCGATGCTGTTCCAGACGCCGGCACCAGCATTGAACGCGACCTCCGCGTTGCCTGCCACGGTGCCGCTCGCGAGCGTCGCGCCGTAGCGGCTGAAGGTCCACGCGCCGGTGGGCTCGACCTTGAGCTCGGCCGCCGAGACGTTCTGCCCGTTCGCCGTGCCACCCTGCTCCCTGGCGCCGATGGTCGCGTACTGCGCTCCCGCCGCCTCGAAGAGCACGTCGGTCGAGACGGTGTAGTTCGCCCACCGGGCGTCGCCGATCGTCGTCTTGGGGTCGCCGCTGTTCCACGCGCCGCCGGCCATGCCGGGGCCGACCTGCTGCCTGAGCACCCGGCCGTGCGTCGCATCGGATGTGGCAACCGACTCGAATGCGCCGTTGGTGTCGTTGGTGTAGCGCGGGGTCACGCCCTGGTCCTCCGGCTGCAGCGCTGGGGTTCCGCTCGGCTTCTGCTTGGCGCCGCGGCTGTCCAGGAACGGCGCTCCGGAATCGACCAGCGCTCCGGTGGCAGGGTCGTAGCCGCTGATGTTGCCTGCGCCGGCGTACTCGAAGTCGTCGGCGTACAGGACCTCGTCATCGGTGACACCGTTCTGGGCGCCGGTCGGGTCGGTGTCGAGAACGTCGCGGCCCCCGTCCTGGTCGGTGTATTCGGGGGATGTCGGCAGCGAGCTGGCGTAGCCCTCCCTGGGCGCGAGGCTGCCGTCGGCTGCTGCTGTCGCCTGGTCGAGCGTCGTGAGGGTCAACGACGACCAGGGCTTGACCTCGACGGTGTAGAGCCCGTTCCCATCCGGCGAGATCTCGCCGATCGGGGCGAGGTAGTTGTCGTTGTAGGCCTGGCCGTCATCCGCGGCGCGCGTCTCCCAGAGCTCGGCCGTGCGGTCGGCCCCGAGCTCCATGTCCTTGGCCGTGATGCGGTAGGTCTTCGTGAAGCTGCTGTCGTTGATGATGACGGTCGAGAAGTCGCTGGCATCAGGTGCCGCCAGGGTCGTGAAGGATGCGCCACCGAGGCGGGCACCGCTCGGCGGATTGCCCTTCCCCAGCTCGCTGTCGGACGCCTGGGGGATCGCCCGCCAGATTCCCGCCGTGTTGTCGTCGTTCTCCCAGCCGAGCTTCGCGAACTTCGTGAACTGCTCGATCATCGCGAGGCCGCCGTCGTAGTACAGCCAGCCGGACCACGGGTCGCGCGCGCTCACGAGCTCCTTGGAGGAGTACTGGAACCCGTCGTAGAACGAGCCGATCGCGGGCTGGAAGATGTTGAGGGTGCGTCGGGACTCGTCGAATCCGGTCGTGACCCAGTTGCCCATCTCGAGGGCGCTGTTCGGGCCGCCGAATTCGGTGCCCGTTCCGCCCCGTTCGTCGCTGTTGGTGTTGTTCGGCCGGTCGGCCGAGTTGGAGAACGTGGACTGGCCCTCCGAGTTCCAGACCTCCTTGTCCAGCTCCTCTGCAACCTTCTTGAGGTTGCCCGCGTTGTCGTCGGCGCTCGAGTAGTGGAAGCCCACGATGTCGACGGCGTCACGCAGCGAGGAGTCGCTCGGGGACGTCATCTGGTTGCCGAAGGACACCGGCGGAGTCCCGACCGTGTCGGCGGCGACCGTCTCGATGGATCGGTAGAGGTCCCGTTCCTGATCCGAGGCGAAGCCGCTGTTCGGGTCGCCCGCACTCGCGCTCTCGTAGCCCTTGTCGTCGCCGCGGAGCCACCCGGAGAAGTCCTTGTAGAGCTGGACCTCGGGGTTGCTCGTCTCATTGGCGTCCGGGTTGATCGAGTCGACCATGACGCCGTACTCGCGGTACGCGGCGAGCACGGTGTTCTTGAACCAGATGTACTGGGCGGCGTGCGTGGTGGCCCAGGCCGGCCGATTCCAGCGCAGGATGCTGACGTGCACGTCGCCGTGCGCGACGAGCTGCGCGTCGGCCGCGAGCTGGAAGCCGGGCTCGCGCTGCACGTTCGGGTACTCGTCACGAGTGCGCATCGTGGCTGCGTTCGGCCCGGTGGAGGTGTTGCGGTCGTTGCCCATCTCGATCTTGATGGTGTTCATGATCGGGCGGTCGCCCCCGAACAGCGTCTCGATCAGCTCCCAGTACTTCTCCGGATGCTGCGCCTTGTAGTCGAGGAGCAGAGCGCTCGTCGAGTTGGCGGTGAGCACGCCGAAGCCCTTGAACGTGAGGCCGTTGACGTTCTCTGCGGCTGCCGCGACGTCTGCGCCGTCCACGGTCACGGAGACGGGATCCGATCCCGCGGCCTGGGCGGACGTCGGGGCGACGAGAACCGGCGCGATCATCGCCACCGCCGTGGCCGCGATGAATGCCAGACTCATCCGCCGCCTGCGGACCCTGCTCGTGCTCGTGACTCGACCGAGCCGATGGTCCTGAGGCATGTGCGCTCTCCGTTCTGTGCGCTGTCCGCGCGGGCTCGTTCGTTGAGTGCGCGGCGGGCACGACTGTGTGCTTCCGAGCTGATCTTGAAGTGGGGTCGGCGAAAAGGCCAGCAAAGCGAACAGAACCGTTCACGCTCGACGCGATGCGAACATGTCTGTACGCTCGGATCCGTGGACGACATGCCGCCGTTCGGTCTCCTGCGTCGAGAGCGGATCCTCAACGAGCTGCGGCGGGCGGGGTCCGTCCGCGTCGCCGCGCTCGCGCGGCAGCTCGAGGTGTCCGAGCTCACGATCCGCCGCGACATCACGCACCTCTCCGATCGCGGTCTCCTGACCAGAGTCCACGGCGGCGCGACGCTGCGGAGTCGCCTCGACACCTCGGTGCCATCGGTCGCCGCACAGGCGACCGCGATTCGCTTCAGGGTCGGCATGGTCACCCCGTCGCTGAGCTACTACTGGCCCCAGGTGATCGTCGGCGCACGGGCCGCGGCCACTGACCTCGGCGTGCAGCTCGTGCTCAGGGGTGCCAGCTACTCCGTCGACGATCAGCGCAGGCAGATCTCCTCCCTCGTCGAATCGGGCGGCCTCCACGGCATCATCGCCGCACCGGAGACGGGCGGTGCAGACGGACGGGCGCTGCTGCACTGGCTGGAGTCCCTCCCGGTGCCCGTCGTGCTCGCCGAGCGCCACGCCTCCTCCGTCGCCACGCTCACGAGCCTCGAATGGGTCACCACGGACCACGTCTTCGGCGGCTCACTCGCTGCCGACCACCTCGCGGCGCTCGGGCACCGCCGGGTCGGCATCCTCACCTCGACCGGTTCCCCGACCTCCGCGCAGCTCAGGCAGGGCTGGAGCGGTGCCGTCACGGAGCTCGGCCTCGAATCGGTGGTCGACGTCGACGCGAACCTCGACGACATGGACGGGCAGTCGAGGGAGGCGTTCATCGCTCGAGTGCTCGAGGAGTGCCGCCGGGCATCGGCGACGGCCCTGCTCATCCACTCCGACCCTCAAGCGGTGCTCGTTCAGCAGTACGCCCGCGATCACGGCTGGTCGATCCCCGACGACCTTGCCGTCGTCGCCTACGACGACGAGGTGGCGCAGAACGCCGAGCCGCCCATCACGGCGCTGCGTCCTCCCAAGCAGCACATCGGGCGGCTGGCCGTCGAGACGATGGTGTCGCGCCTCGAGGAGGGTCCCCGTCGACCGGTGCAGCGCACGCGTGTCCTCCCCGTGCTGCACGCGCGGAGCTCGACCGCGGCGCGCTCCTGATCGTCAGCCGCGCATCCCCGTCGCGCGTTCGTGGTCGATGAGCGCCTGCCTGACGGCGATGTCGTCGGCGTGCCCCGCGAGCTTGCCGCTGGCGCGGACGATGCGGTGCACGGGCACGAAGAGGCCCACGAGGCAGGCGCCGCACGCGCTCGCGGCGGCGCGGGCGGCGCGTGGATGCCCGGCGATGGTCGCGACGTCGCCGTAGCTCGCGAGGGTGCCGGGTTCGACGAGCCTGGCGGCCCTCCACATGGCGCGGCGCAGCTCGGTGCCGTCCTGGTGGACGTCGATGGCGGGAAGGAGCGACGGGTCACCGTCATCGAAGGCTCGGACGGCGGCGAGTGCGGCGTCGGCGTCATCGAGCTCCTGCACCTCGAGGAGCTCGGATCGGCGGCCGAAGACCGCGTAGGCGAGCGAGTTCGGGCTCCCGAATCCTGAGGCGCGCACGGCCTCCGACGGCCCGGCCTTGACGATCGAGAATCGCTCGCCGAGCAGCTCGACGCTGCCGACGCGGAGTGTGTTGATGTCGAGCGGCGACTCTTCGGGTGCTTCTGGCATGACAGGAACTCTGCCACGTTAAGAGAAGTCCTGGTCAGAGGCGGTGTGGAGGCGTCGAGGTTGCGCTGGGAGTTGGCTGAGCCACCCAGCTTTGGGTGGTGCTATTCCGTCTCGGAATCTAAACTTGAGCCATACCGACTCAACTCTTGATCCACCGGGGTCGGAAGCAACTTTGACGAAGGAGCCCCATGGCAAACATGCAAGGCGCTCAGGCACCAGACGAAGAGGCCAAGAGCGCACTCGAACAGTACGGAATCAACCTCACCGACATCGCCCGCTCGGGCAAGCTCGACCCGGTCATCGGCCGCGACTCCGAGATCCGACGCGTCAGCCAGGTGCTGACCCGGCGCACCAAGAACAACCCAGTGCTCATCGGCGAACCCGGCGTCGGGAAGACCTCGGTCGTCGAGGGCCTCGCTCAGCGCATCGTCGCCGGCGACGTCGCCGAATCCCTCAAGGACAAGGAGCTCGTCAGCCTCGACATGTCGGCGCTCATCGCGGGCGCCAAGTACCGCGGCGACTTCGAGGAGCGGCTCAAGGCCGTCCTCAAGGAGATCACCGAATCCGACGGGCGCATCATCACGTTCATCGACGAGCTCCACACCCTCATGGGTGCTGGCGGCGGAGAGTCGAGCATCTCGGCAGCGAACATGCTGAAGCCCATGCTCGCTCGTGGCGAGCTGCGCCTCATCGGCGCGACGACACTCGACGAGTACCGCCAGTTCATCGAATCGGATGCGGCGCTCGAGCGACGCTTCCAGCAGGTGTTCGTCGGCGAGCCGAGCGTCGAGGACTCGATCGCGATCCTCCGCGGCCTGAAGGAGCGGTACGAAGCGCACCACAAGGTGTCGATCGCCGACCAGGCGCTCGTCGCCGCAGCCGCGCTCTCGAACCGCTACATCACGGGCCGGAAGCTGCCAGACAAGGCGATCGACCTCATCGACGAGGCGGCCTCGCGCCTGCGGATGGAGATCGACTCCTCGCCGGTGGAGGTCGACACCCTCCAGCGACAGGTCGACCGTCTCCGCCTCGAGGAGCTCGCGCTCAAGAAGGAGCACGACGACGCCTCGCGGCAGCGCCTCGCCACGCTCCGTGCCGACCTCGACACGAAGAACGCGCGCCTCGGCGAGCTGAAGGAGCGCTGGAGCATCGAGCGGGCATCCCTCAACCGCATCGGCGAGCTCCGCGAGGAGCTCGACAACATCCGCGTGCGCGCCGACCGTGCGCAGCGCGAGGGCAACCTCGAGCTCGCCTCCCGGCTGCTCTACGGGGAGCTCCCCGGCATCCAGAAGCAGCTGCACGAAGCTGAGGCCACGGAAGGCGGCGGGCCAAAGCTCGTCAACGACCACGTCACCGCCGAGGACATCGCGGGGGTAGTGGCCGCGTGGACCGGCATCCCCGTCGGCAGGCTGCTGCAGGGCGAGATGGAGAAGCTCCTCCACCTCGAGGCCGAACTCGGCAAGCGACTCGTCGGTCAGGAGAAGGCCGTGGCGACGGTCGCGGATGCGATCCGCCGCACGCGCGCGGGCATCGCAGACCCCGACCGCCCCACGGGCTCCTTCCTCTTCCTGGGCCCCACCGGAGTCGGGAAGACGGAGCTCGCGCGAGCGCTCGCCGAGCTGCTCTTCGACGACGAGAAGGCCATGATCCGCATCGACATGTCCGAGTACGGGGAGAAGCACTCCGTCGCCCGGCTCGTCGGCGCCCCTCCCGGGTACGTCGGCTACGAGCAGGGCGGGCAGCTCACCGAGGCCGTCAGGCGCAGGCCCTACTCGGTCGTGCTGTTCGACGAGGTCGAGAAGGCGCATCCCGAGGTCTTCGACATCCTCCTGCAGGTGCTCGACGACGGGCGCCTCACCGACGGCCAGGGACGCACGGTCGACTTCCGCAACGTCATCCTGATCCTCACCTCGAACCTCGGCTCGCAGTACCTCATCGACCCGCTCCTCACCCCCGAGGATCGGGAGGAGAGCGTCATGGCGGCCGTCCGGCACTCGTTCAAGCCGGAGTTCGTGAACCGACTCGACGACATCGTCGTGTTCAGCGCCCTCTCGCAGGATGAGCTGGCGCAGATCGTGGCGCTCTACATCGAGCGGCTGCAGCGCAGGCTCGGCGAGCGTCGCCTCACGATCAAGGTCGACGACGACGCCAGGGCCTGGCTCGCCGAGCGAGGTTACGACCCCATCTACGGGGCCAGGCCGCTGCGTCGGCTCATGCAGCGCGAGATCGACGACCGCCTCGCGAGGGCACTCCTTGCGGGCACGGTCCGCGACGGCGACACGATCTCCGTCGTCGTGGCGAGCGACGGCGAGTCCCTCAACGTGCAGTCCACCACGCCGCACTCCGCGGCCATCGAGTAGGGCGCCGGGCGCTGGCGTCTGCAGCGACGTCAGCGTCAGTGCCGGTGCCGGCGCCGATGACAGAAGTGTGAGCCAGATGCAGGTTCCAGTTCGCTGGAGCCTGCATCTGGCTCACTCTTGCGCCCGGGTGAGCGCCGAGTGAGGCAGCAGGGAGACGGAGTCTGCAGGTCTCTGGTGGGTAACTCGGGCGCGTCGCTCGCCGCGCGCATCCGCAACCGCGCTTATCTTGAGCGGCATGGAGCACCTGCGCTGGATACTGCCACTCATCGCCGCGCCCGTCGTCGCCGTGCTCGGCATCGTCGGCGTCATCGCCCTCTCGCTGCGACGGCTCACGTCCACGCCCGTCGCGAGCGACGACGTCATGGTGCTGTTCGGGCGCGACGCCTACCAGTTCTTCCTCGGCACGCTCGTGCCGCTTGTGCTCCTCGCGTTCATCGTCGGTCTCATCGCCTACGCCGTGTACGCCGTCGGCACCACGTTCGGGTGGATCGCACTGCGCGAGACACCGCTCTTCGCGACCTGGACGCTGCCGCTGCTCTTCTCACCGGCCATCGCCGTCGTCGTGTTCTTCGTCGTCGCCTTCATGCCGTTCGTGGCAGGACCGAGCGAGGCGCTCGTGCCCGTCGTGAGTGCACTCGGCGCCTTCCTCGTCTGCCTCGCGGTCGCGGGCGCGCTGTGGTTCCGCGGTACCCTCGGTGCCCGCGCCAGCAGGCGCGCCGTCGCCGATGCGACCGCGACCGGCGAGGTGGGCGTCACCGCCTGACCCTCGTCCTCGATCCCGCACTCGGCCGGTGCGTTCGCTTCTGCGGCCTGGCGGGGGAGGACTGACCTGGCCGAACGTCGGTGGATCGTCGTACGTTGGCGTCATGACGACGAAACGGGGCTCACAGGTAGGCCGCTTCATCTGGTTCGGGCTGCTCGTCGCCCTGGTCGCGTTCGGGCTCGGTGCTGCACCCCAGTCGCTCGAACGGCTCCACGCAGCGCAATCGGCGGACGAGCTCGCGTTCAGCTTCGCCACGCTCGCCTACTTCCTGCTCCTGCCCGCCGCGCTGCTCGCCCTGGTGATCCTGTCGACGTACGTCGTCCGAGTCGACCTCCTGCGCGCCGTCGAACGACGCTGGGCAGCGCGGAAGCACGGTGAGGGTGGTGAGGCCGAGCGATGGAAGCGGCGAGGGCGCTGGCTCGTGCCGCTGCTCGTCCTCGGGGCCGTGTTCGTGCTCATCGCGGCCATCGTCTCCCCGGTGCTCTCCGGGTTCGAGGGTGCTCAGTCATCGGGCGACGAGGTCGGCCGCTCCTTCACAGGACTCGGCCTCTCGCTGCTCTTCTGGGCATGCATGCTCTTCGCTGTCCTCCTCCTCTTGGGCCTTGGCCGCGCGGCGCTCCGAGGGGCCGCCGTGAATCGACGCGAGAGCAGGCACCGCCGCGGCAAGTACACGAGCCGAGAGCGCGAGCGGCTCGACGCGCAGCGTTACTCCCACGACCGGCTCACGGCTGCGCTTCGCTTCCGGGATGAGCTGCTCGAGCAGCGCATCCCGCAGACCGTCGAAGTGTGGGACTTCCGCGCTTCACCTGACGAGGTGTTCTTCCAGGATGCGCCAGCGACCTACGCCCGCTACTACGGGCGAGACGTCAGCTACTCCACCACCTCCGGCTTCTTCTTCGGCAGCCCGGCCTTCGTCGCGGCCGGGCTTGCCGTGAATGCGCTCGGCAACGCATCCGCCCGGTCGAGCGCTGAGCGAGAAGCCGCGGAGCAGTGGCGAGAGTGGCAGACGGCGAGGGTCCTGGTCTCGAACCAGCGACTGATCTGCTTCGCGGGCGGGCGGTGGCTGTCGTTCTGGTACTCGGGGGTCGTCGCGAGCTACCCGTCGTTGCGCGAGCGGTCGCTGGTGCTGCAGTTCGAGGGGGCGGAGCCCTTGATGCTCGTCGGCGATCACGTGCCGGTCGCGATCATGATGGCGACGTACTCGATGCACGGGGTCCGTGGGCTCGCGGGGCACCCCGACCTCGTGGCCGCCGCGGAGGCTCTCCAGCCCGCGCCTGCGCCCGGGTCCGAGTGACGCGTAACCCCGCGGTCCGCCGTCCGGGCCCGCGTCCGAGTGACGCGTAACTCCTCGGGCCACCGCCCGCCGCCCGCCGCCCGCCGCCCGGCACCCGGCGCTCGCGTCCCCCTGAACGCCGAGAGCTGAGTTGTGGTGGTCAACCTTGAGGGTTGACGACCACAAGTCAGCTCTGCGGTTCGCGGGGGCCTGCGGCATCCGGGTTGGGGTCGCGCGGATGCCGTAGGTGCTGGAGCGCAGCGTGCTGTCCAAAGTCCAAAGTCCAAAGTCCAAGGCCCAAGGCCCAAGGCCCGAGGCCCGAGGTCCGAGGCCCTAGGCGCGAGGTGCGAGGTGTGGAGTGCGAGGCGCGGGGCGCGAGGTGCGAGGTGGCCCGGAAGTCGAGAGCTGAGTTGTGGTCGTCAACCTTGAGGGTTGACGACCATAAGTCAGCTCTGCGTTTCGCGGGGGCCTGCGGCATCCGGGTTGGGGTCGCGCGGATGCCGTAGGTGCTGGAGCGCAGCGTGCTGTCCAAAGTCCAAAGTCCAAAGTCCAAAGTCCAAGGCCCGAGGCCCGAGGCCCGAGGCCCGAGGCCCGAGGCGTGGAGTGCGAGGCGCGGAGTGCGAGGCGCGAGGTGGCCCGGAAGTCGAGGGCTGAGTTGTGGTCGTCAACCTTGAGGGTTGACGACCATAAGTCAGCTCTGCGTTTCGCGGGGGCCTGCGGCATCCGGGTTGGGGTCGCGCGGATTCCGTGGGTGCTGGAGGGCAGCGTGCTGTCCGAGGTCCGGCCCGAGGCGCGAGGCGCGAGGCGTGGAGTGCGAGGCGCGGGGCGCGAGGTGCGAGGTGGCCCGGAAGTCGAGGGCTGAGTTGTGGTCGTCAACCTTGAGGGTTGACGACCACAAGTCAGCTCTGGGGCTCGCCCCGGTCGGAGCCAGGCGGCGATCGGTCTACTCGTCGAAGATGATGACCTGTCGCACGGCCTGCCCGTCGGCGAGCTTGTCGAGGGAATCGTTGATCTCCGACAGCCGGATGCGTCCCGAGATGAGCTCCTCGACGGGCAGCTTCCCGTCGCGCCAGAGTTGCGCGTAGACGGGAATGTCGCGAGCCGGGACTGCCGATCCCAGGTAGGAGCCCACGATGGTCCGGGCCTCCCCGGTGAGCCCGAGCGGAGCGATCGACGAGCGTGCGTCCGGTGAGGGCAGGCCGACCGTGACCGTGGTGCCGCCGACGCCGGTAGCGGCGACTGCGGTCTCGAAGGCGCGCGGATGGCCAGCCGCTTCGATGACGATGGGGGCCTTCACGCCGTTCTCGGCGAGTTCCGCTGGCGTGTAGACCTCGCTCGCGCCAAGCTCCAGGGCTCGGGTGAGCTTCTCGGGGTTCGCGTCCACGCCGATGACCTTGCCCTTCTTCAGCGAGACGGCCGTGAGGAGGGCCGCCATCCCGACGCCGCCCAGGCCGACGATCATCACGGTGTCGCCGTCCTGCGGCTTGCCCGCGTTGATGACGGCGCCGCCACCGGTGAGCACCGCGCAGCCGAGCACGGCGGCGATCTCCGGCGGCACGTCGTGCCCGATGGGCACCACCGACTGGCGGTTGAGCACCGCGTGCGTCGCGAATCCGGAGACGCCGACGTGGTGGAAGATGTCCTTCCCGTCGCGGTGCAGCCGGAAGTGCTCGCCGACCAGGTAGCCGGCGTTGTTGGCGACGCTGCCGGGGGTGCACGGCAGCTTCCCGTCGGTCTTGCAGTTGTCGCACTCACCGCAGCGGGGGAGGAAGACCGTCGTCACCTGCTCGCCGATCTCGAGGTCGGTGACGTTCGAACCCACCTTCTCCACGATCCCCGAAGCCTCATGGCCGAGCAGCATGGGCGTCGGCCGTACCCGGTTCCCGTCGACGACGGACAGGTCGGAGTGGCAGAGCCCTGCCGCCCTGATGCGGATCAGGACCTCGTCGGGTCCCGGATCGTCGAGTTCCAGCTCGACGACCTTCAACGGCTTCGACTCCGAGTACGGCCGCGGCAGGCCGATCTCCTCGAGGACTGCTCCCTGGATGTTCATGCTGACTCCTTCGTCGATACATGCGGTGGATGCTGCGGCCCGGGGTGGGCTCGGTTCAGTACGATTTCGGCAGCCCGAGCACCTTCGTGGCGACGAAGCTGCGGACCAGGTTGTTGTTGATGGGTGCGACGGAGAACATCCGAGTCTCCCGGAACTTGCGTTCGACGTCGTATTCGTCGACGAATCCGTAGCCGCCGTGCGTGTCGAGGCACATGTTGGCGGCCGCCCAGGACGCTTCGGAGCTGAGCAGCTTCGCCATGTTCGCCTCCGCGCCGGCGGGCTCACCCGCATCGAAGCGTGCGGTCGCCTCGTCCCGCATGAGCTCGGCCGCGCGAACCTTCATGTAGGCGTCGGCGATGGGGAACTGGACGCCCTGGTTGGTGCCGATGGCGCGTCCGAACACGTGGCGGGACTTGGCGTAGGAGACGGCGCGCTCGATGAACCAGTAGCCGTCGCCGATGGCTTCGGAGGCGAGCAGGATGCGTTCGGCGTTCCAGCCGTCGAGCACGTGCCGGAAGCCGTTGCCGACTCGTCCGATGACCGCGTCGGCGGGCACGCGGACGCTTCGGTAGGTGACCTGGTTGGTGGCGTAGTTGAACATGGTGCGCACCGGGGTGACGAGCAGGGCGTCCGGCTGCTGTGCACGGATCTCGCGAAGGTCGAGCAGGAACAGCGTGAGGCCGTCCGTGGTTCCCTTCGGGGTCTCGGAGGTGCGCGTGAGCACGAGTGCGAGGTCGGACTCCTCGAACCGGCTCGTCCAGGTCTTGTGGCCGTCGATCACATAGCTGTCGCCGTCGGGCGTCGCGGTGGTCGTGATGGCGAGGGTGTCCGAGCCGGCGTCCTCGGTGATCGAGAACGCCTGGAGGCGGATGCTGCCGTCCGCGATGCCGGGGAGGTAGCGGTCCTTCTGCGCGTCGGTGCCGTGCCGCAGCAGTGCGGCCATCGTGTACATCTGCGCGTGGCAGGCGGCGGAGTGTCCTCCGGAGCGGTTGATCGCCTCCATGACTCCCGTGGCGGCGTCGATGCCGTAGCCGCCACCGCCGTACTCGCGGGGGATCATGACCGAGAGGAGGCCGGCAGCTCCCATGGCGTCCACGAATTCCTGCGGATAGCGGCGCTCGCGGTCGGTCTCACGCCAGTAGGTGTCGTCGAATTCGTCGCAGACCGCTTCAGTGCGCGCACGTAAGGCTGTTCTGTCGTCGCTGGCAGTCCGGCTTGTCACAGCGGCTCTCCTTCGATCAGGGGCGGCACTCGCGACAGGGCGACGGGCCGTCAAATATTTTTAGGATGTTCGCCAACATAGCAAGGCTGAGAGCGGGCTACAAGGTATTGACCCCTTGAATATATTCGCTTACGGTAATCGTGAAGCGCTCCTCACGCTCGCCACCTAGAGCCCGAGCGCCTTCCCCCGCTGGGCCAATCAAAGGAGATGGCAAGTGACGAACGACATCAAGCTCCACATCCTGGAGTCAGGAACCATGGAAGCCGACCTCACCTGGCTGCTGCTCAAGCCAGGCAGGGTCATCAAGACCCGCGACCACCGCCACGACGAACGCGCATGGGGTCAGGTGCCGACGCACGCCGTGCTCATCGACCACCCGGACGGGCGCATCCTGTGGGACACCGGCGTCCCACGCAACTGGGCTGAGCACTGGGCCCCGACCGGCTTCGACGAGTTCTTCCCCGTCATCGACGACCCGCAGGCAGACGCCGGCTACCTCGACTCCAGCCTCAAGCAGCTCGAGCTCACCCCGGACGACATCGACATCCTCGTGCTCTCGCACCTGCACTTCGACCACGCCGCCAACGCCAGGATGTTCGACAACGGCAAGACCCGCATCGTCACGAGCCAGGCAGAGCTCGACGGAGTCGCCACCATCACCGGGTACAACCAGGGCGCGCACATCCCCGACGACTTCAAGGGCCTCAACATCGGCGGCATCGCCGGTGACGACGAGATCCTGCCGGGCGTCAGCGTCATCCAGACGCCGGGCCACACGTGGGGAACCATGTCGCTCAAGGTCGACCTGCCCAACGACGGCACGAAGATCTTCACCTCCGACGCCGTCTACCTCGCCGACTCCTGGGGGCCGCCCGCAGTTGGCGCAGCCATCGTGTGGAACAACCTCGCGTGGCTCGAGTCGGTCGAGAAGCTCCGCCGCATCGCCCAGGAGACCGACGCCCAGGTGATTTTCGGCCACGACGAAGAGCAGAAGAAGGAGCTCACCTTCGCGCCGAACGGGTTCTACTCATGATCCTCTACGACTTCCGCTGCCAGGAAGGCCATCGCTTCGAGGCTGGCATCGAGTCGATGCTTGCCGACAACCCCGCCTGCCCCGGATGCGGGACCTCGACCAGCCGTGTCCCCTCCGCGGTGCGGATCGGGGGCGCCGCCGACGCAGGACCCAGCCGCGCCGAGATGCCGCACAGCTGGCAGGGCATCGATCGCGGCCGCCCCGAAGCGGTCGCCCACTGGCGCTCCAAGATCGAGAAGCGCGAGAAGCTCGAGGCCAAGTACCCGGAGCTCGCCGGTGATCGGCGCCCGATCCTCGCCCACGAGGGGATCTTCCAGGGGCGCCCGCTGCGTGCGGGCGACGACATCGGCGCATCGGTCGCCTCCGCGACGGCCTCCGCGGCTCGCGCAACGGAATCGCAAGCCTCGACGGCGAACACAACCACCAGGAGAGGGGCCGGAGCATGACTGCGACAGCTTCCACGCACGCCCAGACCGACGCGCAGCAGGCGCACGGCACGACGACGATCCTCGACGACATCGACCGCACCGCATCCCGGTCCTACGAGGTGCCCTCCCCCGTGCCGGGCGGGGTCGTGCTGTCCATGATCCGCGCGAACGTGTGCGGCTCCGATGTGCACATCCTGCACGGCAGCCACCCGCTGGTTCGACCCGGCTGCGTCATGGGACACGAGGGCGTCGGCCGAGTCGCCGCCCTCGGAGACGGCGTCACGACCGACTTCGCGGGGGAGCCGCTCGCCGTGGGAGACCGAGTCGTGGCCACGTACTTCCAGGCATGCCGCCGCTGTCCCGAGTGCAACAACGGGCACGGCAACATCTGCCGCAACGCCTACACGGGATGGTCGAAGCAGGCCGACGAGGCCCCGCACTTCTTCGGCACGTTCGGCACGCACTATGCGGTGGGCCCGAACCAGGCCGTCTACAAGGTGCCGGACGGCGTCACCTCGAAGGCTGCCTCCTCCGCCAACTGCGCCCTGTCGCAGGTCTACTACGGCTGCCTCCTCGGGGAGGTCTCCTACGGGGACAAGGTCGTCATCTTCGGCGCCGGCGGGCTCGGTGTCTGCGCGTCCGCCGTCGCCTCGGTGCTGGGGGCGGAGGTCTACGTGGCGGAGATGACGCCGAGTCGCCTCGAGAAGGTCAAGGACTTCGGCGCCCACCACACGATCGATCTCTCGCAGGCCGCTGACGGCGCGGCACGCGTGCAGCTCGTCCGCGACGCGACGGGCGGGGGCGGTGACGTCGTGATCGACCTCACGGGCGTGCCGTCCGCGTTCTCGGAGTCGGTGCGGTCGGCGAGATCCGGCGGCATCGTCGTCGAGATCGGCAACATCTCTCCGAACAAGTTCACGGACTTCGACCCTGGCCTCTTCACCCGGACCGGGGTGCAGATCCGCGCCGCCATCCGCTACCCGCTCGAGGTGCTCGGCAAGGCCGTGGGCTTCATCGAGGCGACGCCGCAGTTCCCGTGGGAGTCGCTCGTGGACGCCGACTACACCCTCGATCAGGTGCCAGAGGCCCTCGCCGCCGCAGAGGCGCGGCAGGTGACCCGCGCCGGCATCGTCATCGACGACTGATCACCGGCGACACCACGTCGACATCCGCCGACGACCAGCAGAGATTTTTGGCCAGCAGAGCTTCCAGGCCAGCAGAGATTCCAGGAGAGACATGTCCCAATCAGTGCACACCGCGTCGGGAGCTGCCACGACGACGGCCTACATCGGCGGCGAGCGCGTGGCTTCCGAGCGCAGCTACGAGAACATCGACCCGGCGACGGGGGAGGTGCTCGGCCTCACCGCGCGATGCGATGCCTCCCACGTGGATGCCGCGGTCGCAGCCGCACGGGCCGCGCAACCCGGATGGGCCGCCACCAAGCCGGAGGTGCGTGCCGATCTGCTGCAGGCGCTTGCGGCGGCCATCATCGCGAACCGCGAGGAGCTCACACTGCTCGAATCGCAGGACACGGGCAAGCCGCTCACCCAGGCGCGAACGGATGCGACGGTCGCTGCTCGGTACTTCACCTTCTACGGCAGGGCCATCGACTCCTACTACGGCCTGTCCTTGCCCGTCGATCCGGCGTTCCACGTGTACACGCGGCGGGAGGCGCTCGGCGTCTGCGGCAGCGTCATCGCCTGGAACTACCCCATGCAGCTCTTCGGCCGGGCCGTCGCGCCCGCCCTGGCCACGGGCAACACCGTGGTGCTGAAGCCGGCCGACGAGACGCCCCGCACCGCGGTGCGCATCGCGGAGCTCGCGGTCGAGGTCGGCATCCCCGCCGGGGTGCTGAACATCGTCACCGGCATCGGCGTCGAGGTCGGTGCCGCGCTCGCCGAGCATCCGGGCATCGACCACATCGGCTTCGTCGGCTCGACTGCGGTCGGTACGTCGATCGCGACCGCGGCCGCGCAGAACGTGATCCCGGCGGTGCTCGAGCTCGGGGGAAAGAGCCCCCACGTCGTGTTCCCCGACGCCGACCTCGATGAGGCGACGATGTTCATCACGAAGGGCATCCTGCAGAACGCGGGTCAGACCTGCTCGGCGGGCTCACGACTCATCGTCCACGAGGATGTCGCCGACGAGCTTCTCGCGAAGCTGAAGACCTCCTTCGAGCGGGTGACCATCGGCCCGGGCTCCGACGACCGCGACCTCGGCCCGCTCGTGTCCGTCAAGCAGCAGGACCGGGTACGCGGCCTCGTCGACGGCGCCGACGGCCGCGTCATCACCGGCGGGCACGTGCCAGACGGGCACGGGGCCGGCGCCTTCTTCGCCCCGACGCTCATCGCCGACGTCGACCCGAGCTCCGAGATCGCGCAGAAGGAGGTCTTCGGCCCCGTGCTGGTCGCCACGACCTTCGCCGACGAGGACGAGGCGGTCCGCATCGCCAACGGAACCGACTACGCGCTCATGGCGGCGATCTGGACCCGCGACATCTCCAGGGCACACCGCCTCGCCGCGCGCGTCGAGGCCGGGCAGGTATACGTCAACGCCTACGGGGCGGGCGGCGGCGTCGAGTACCCGTTCGGCGGCTTCAAGAAGTCCGGCTACGGCAGAGAGAAGGGCGTCGAGTCGCTCGACGCGTACACCGAGACCAAGACCGTCATCGTCAAACTGTAGGGAGCATCATGACGCAGATCGTCGAAGGGTGGACGGGGCGGGTCTTCGAGGACTTCACCCCGGGAGACCTCTACTACCACCCGTTCTCCAAGACCGTCACCGAGGACGACAACATGACGTCGACCCTCATGACGCAGAACGTCGCGAAGGTGCACGTCGACGCGCGCCTCACGGCGAGCACCGAGTTCCGGCGCATCCTCGTGAACTCCTGCTTCACGCTCTCCCTCGTCACCGGGCAGTCGACGATCGATCTGTCCATGAACGTCTTCGCGAACCTCGGCTGGGACGAGGTCCGGCTCCCGCATCCGGTCTTCGTGGGAGACACGATCTCGTCGCGTTCCAAGGTGCTCTCGCTCCGGGAGTCGCGCTCGCGCCCCTCGGTCGGCATCGTCGAGGTCGCGACCGAGGGGTACAACCAGGAGGGCGTCGTCGTCATCAGCTTCCGACGCACGTTCATGGTCTCGAGACGCGGGTTCCTGCCCGTCTCCCCGACGCCACGCCCCGACGAGTCGTCGCTGCCAGACGCGGTCGAGCGATGAGCGCCCTCGCGGCAGCGCAGACGCTGCTCTTCGTCCCGGGAGATCGGCCCGACCGCTTCTCGAAGGCGCTGGATTCCGGGGCCAACCTGGTGATCCTCGACCTCGAGGATGCGGTCGCGGCCGACAACCGGGAACGGGCGCGGACCGCCATCCGCGATCTGCTTGCCACGGCCGCACCCGGTCGTGTGCTCGTGCGGGTCAACCCGGCGGACACGGGCGACAGCGCGCCCGACCTCGCGCTGCTGGAGGACGTGTCCGCCAGGTCGCCCGGCGCCCTCGCTGGCGTCGCCGTGCCGAAGGCCGAGTCGCGGGCCTACCTCCGGCAGGTGAGCGACGCCTCGGGTGGCGCGCCGCTCCTCGCGCTCGTCGAGACCGTGCGCGGCCTTCGCGTGGCGGAGACGCTCGTCACCCGGGGCCCGGGTGAGCCCGAGCTCGACGTGCGCCTCGCCTTCGGGGCGCTCGACTTCGCGGTCGATGCGGGCGGCGACGCGGACTCGCTGCTCGATGCGGCACGCGTCGAGCTGGTCCTCGTCTCGCGCCTCACCGGGGCACCAGCCCCAGTCGAATCCCCGAGCGCCAGCATCCGCGACCTCGCGGCCGTCGAGTCCGCCGCCACGCACGCCGTCGCTCTCGGCTTCGGCGGCATGCTCGCCATCCACCCCGCCCAGCTGCCCGCCATCGCCTCGGCGTTCCGGCCGACCGACGCCCAGATCGACTGGGCCCGCCGCGTGGTGGGCGCGGGCTCCGGCGCCGCGCAGGTCGACGGGGCCATGGTCGACGCGCCCGTGCTGCGGCGAGCGCGGCGCCTGCTCGCCGCGCTCGGGGAAGCATCATGAACGGCAGGCCGCTCGACGGCATCACCGTGCTCAGCGTCGAGCAGGCGGTCGCCGCCCCCTTCGCGACGCGACAGCTCGCCGACCTCGGCGCCCGCGTCATCAAGATCGAGCGTGCAGGTGGCGACTTCGCGCGCCGCTACGACTCCACCGTGCACGGCACATCGAGCTTCTTCGCCTGGCTCAACCGCGGCAAGGAATCGGTTGTGCTCGACCTCAAGGACGAGGCGGACGCCGAGCTGTTCCGCAGCATCGCCGCGACCGCCGACGTCGTCGTGCAGAACCTCGCACCAGGCGCGCTCGACCGCCTCGGCCTCGGCTACGACGCACTCGCGGCAGGCAACCCCCGACTCATCTACGCCGAGATCTCCGGATACGGCACGGGTGGCAGCTACACGCGCAAGAAGGCCTACGACCTCCTCGTGCAGTGCGAAGCCGGCCTCCTCTCGGTGACCGGCACCCCGGAGCAGCCGTCGAAGGTCGGGGCCTCCGTCGCCGACATCGCGGCGGGCATGTACGTGTACTCGGGCGTGCTCGCAGCGCTCATCCAGCGCGGACGGACCGGCGTCGGCGACCGCATCGAGGTCTCCATGCTCGAGGCGCTCGGCGAATGGATGCAGCAGCCCTACCTGTTCGCCGAGTACGGCGGCCGCCCGCCCCAGCGGCACGGTGCATCCCACGCCACCATCGCCCCGTACGGCCCGTTCGAAGCCTCCGACGGGACCGTGTTCATCGGCATCCAGAACGAGACGGAGTTCGCGGGCTTCTGCCGCGACGTCCTGGGGGCGGCGGAGCTCGCCGACGACCCGAGGTTCAGCCTCAACGAGCATCGGGTCGCGAACCGGGACGTGCTCAGCGAGCTCATCGGAGCGGCGATCGCCGAGACCCCGAGCGATGAGGTGATCAGACGCCTCGACTCCCTGGCGATCGCCAACGCGCGCATGCGGACGATGGCGGAGTTCTCCGCGCATCCGCAGCTCGCGGAGCGAGACAGGTGGGTCGAGGTCGAGACCCCAGGGGGGTCAGCCCGCTCGCTCCTTCCCCCCGTGACAGCAGGCTCCTACCGGCCGGCGATGAAGCCAGTGCCCGACACGGGCGAGCACACCGAACGCATCCGGCACGAATTCGCCGCCACCGAAGAACGGAACTGACATGTCACTCGCCCGCAGCTACGCGCAGCATGCCCTCGGCCCCGTTGACCTCGGCGGGGAGCGCTCCGCGTGGATGCGCGCGCTGCTCTTCGACGCCCTCGCCGTGACGCTCGGAGGCAGCGGACGCGAGTCGGCCCGAGCTGCACGCGACGCCTACGCAGGGCTCGCCACGGACGTCGCGCCGTCGTCCGTGTTCGGGGCTGCGATCAGGCTGTCCGCTGAGGATGCGGCGCTCGTCAACGGCATCACCGCCCACGGGTTGGAGCTCGACGACACCTTCGAGGAAGCGTCACTGCATCCCGCCGTTGTGCTGTTCCCGGCCCTCTTCGCCGCGGCGGAAGAGCACGGGGCGAGCTACGGTGCCCTCCTCGATGCCGCGGTCGTCGGGTACGACGTGATGTGCGACATCGGGGTCGTCCTCGGAGCCGCCGAGAGCTACGGCCGCGGCTTCCACCCGACCGGAGTCGCAGGCGCCATCGGAGCCGCCGCAGCCGTCTCCCGCCTCCTGGGCTTCGACGAGTCGCAGACGGTCGACGCCATCGGCCTCGCCTCGAACCTCGCGGCGGGCTCGCTCGAGTTCCTCTCCGACGGCGCCTGGACGAAGCGCCTCAACGCGGGTCACGCCGCGGCCGTCGGAATCCGCGCGACCCGGCTCGCCGCCGTCGGCTTCGTCGCGCCGGCCGCGGCCCTCGAAGGGCGCGACGGGTTCCTCGCGAACTACGGCGACGGCTTCCACCCCGATCGTGTGCGCACCATCACGCCAGGCGAATACGCCTGGCGGACGAGCATCAAGCTCTACCCCTGCTGCCGCTACATGCACGGCAATATCGACCTGCTCCTCGACGTCGCCTCGCAGCGGCCAGGCCTGTCCGCGGACGACGTCGACGACGTCGAGGTGGCCGTCATCGAAGCGGGCGCGCGCCTCGTCAGCGTGCCAGCAGACGCGAAGCTGCGCGTCGAGTCGGCCGTGGATGCGCAGTTCAACATGCCGTTCGGCGCAGCGCTCGCGCTCACCACGGGCACCGCGACCGTCGACCAGTTCGACCGGGCGGCGGATCTCGCGGGCGAGCTGCTCCCGCTCATGAGGAAGGTGAGATGTGTGACCTCGCCTGCGGTCGAAGCGGCGTTCCCGGCAGACTGGACCGCCGAAGTGCGGGTCACCTTCACGGACGGCACCGTGCACGAGGCTTCGACGAGCGCCTACCGCGGCTCGCCCGGCGCACGCGCATCCCGACAGGACCTGCACGCCAAGGCGAGGGGGCTCGTCGGCGTGACGTGCGCGAACGCGCTCTGGGCGCTCGTGGAACGCGACCGCACCGCATCCGTCGCGGAGCTCATGGAAGCCATGCCGCGGCCCGAATTGCCCGCTCAGTAAGATGTCCCCGTGCCGCTCCCACCCGACGAACGCCTCGAAGACGCAGCCCGTCGCTACGGCAGCATGCGCTCGTTCGCGGCCGAGTACCTCCGAGAGCGCATCATCTCCGGGGTGCTCCTGCCCGGGGAATCCCTGCAGATCGACGAGATCGCGCAGCGGCTGAAGGTGTCGGCGACTCCGGTTCGCGAGGCGCTGCAGTCGCTCCGCGTGGAGGGCTTCGTCGACGGCGTGCGCGGCCAGGGGTTCCGCGTGCACCCGATCACGGCTGCGGACATCGAAGACGTCTTCCTCGTGCACGCCAACGTGGCCGGAGAGCTCGCCGCGCGTGCCGCGCGCAGCATCTCCGATGAGCAGCTGCGCGTGCTCGAGGCCCTGCACTACGAGCTGCTCGCCGCGGCCGTGCGCGGGGACGTCGAAGCGCTCGAGGCCCGCAACAACGAGTTCCACCACCTGCTCAACCACATCGTGGATGCTCCGAGGCTCCGCTGGCTCGTCGCCCTCTTCTCGAAGTACGTGCCCCGCAACTTCTACGCGCAGATCGAGGGGTGGCCCGAGGCGACCCGTGCGGACCACACGCAGATCATCGACGCCATCAAGGCCAGGGACGCGGAGGCGGCGAGGCATGCCGCGAGCGAGCACATCATCCACTCCGGGGAGCTGCTGGCCGCGCACTTCAGGTCGGCGACGGCCTCGGCTTCTCTCCCCGAAACCTGATCCCCCCCCCGCCCCCAGACGCCGAAAGCGGACTTGTGGTCGTCAACCGTGAGGGTTGACGACCACAAGTCCGCTCTGCATCTCGCCCCGCTCGGGGGCGTGGATGCTCGTGCCTAGTTGAGTGCCGGGGTGTCGGTCGGGATGACCCCGTTGCCGTACAGGTCGATGGCGAGGTCGCGCAGCGCGCGCAGGGCGACCCGCTGCGTGAGCGGTCCGTAGGAGACGCGGGCGACGCCCAGCTCCTGGAACTCGGCGGCGGTGAGCGCGCCGGGGAGTCCGATGACGGACAGCTTGCCGGCGCCGAGGCCCTCCACGAGCGGCTCCACCGTCTCGCGCGTGACCGCGCCGGGGACGAAGACGAGGGACGCACCCGCGTCGAGGAACGCGCGACCGCGCGCGATGGCGTCGTCGATGCTCTCCGAGATGGGGCGCTCGCCGCCGCGCGCGATGGCGTCGGTGCGGGCGTTGAGCTGGAAGTTGACGCCCTCGGTTTCAGCGGCGCGGATGATCGCGGCGACGCGGGCGACGGACTCGTCGAACGGCCGCAGGCGGTCCTCGACGTTCGCGCCGACGATGCCGAGGCCGATCGCGCGACGGATGGTCTCCGCCGGGTCGTCGTAGCCGTCGTCGAGGTCTGCCGTGACGGGCAGGTCCACCGCATCCACGATGACCTTCGCCCCAGCGAGGGCGACGTCGAGCGACATGCCGCCGTCCGGGTAGCCGTAGGAGGCCGCGATCGAGTGGCCCGCGGTCGCGATGGCCTGGGTCTCTGGGAGGGCCGCGACCGTCTGGGCGCTGATCGCGTCCCACACGTTCACGACTCGGAGGATCTCCGGGGCCTGGTGAAGTTCGGCCAAACGGTTGGCGCGGTCGGCGGTGCTGACATGTGTCATCGTGCTGTCCTCTGCTCCTGCTGTCATGAAGTGGGGTCCTGCGGTGTCGGGGCTCGGTGCCCGGAACCGGCGGTGGGGACTTCCGCCGTCAACGTGTATACGCCACGCGGCTGGGGCGAGCCGGGATGCGGCGGCGCCCGCTGCGATCCGTCGCGCTCAGCGCTCGATCTGGGCGAAGTCGCTGAGCTCGCGGCGCGAGCGGGGCGAGCTGTCGCGGGCACGGATCTCCTCGCTCACGGCGTCGGAGTCGTCGTGCTGGCCGACGGCGATGACCGTGATCGGGGTGCGGCCCGCAGGCAGCTCGAGGGCCTCGGCGAGGGCATCCACGTGGATGCCACCCAGCTGGTGCGTGTGGAGGCCGCGCGACTGCGCCTCGATCGAGAGGTGTGCGGCGACCTGGCCGGCGTCGTATTCGGCCCAGCGCAGGGGCTTGCCGTCGCGTTCGTGCTCGACGGTGACCGCGATGAGCACGGAGGCCCGGTCGGCCCAGGCGAGGTTGAACTCCATGAGCGTGCCGTAGATCTTGTCGAACGTCGCCGTGCCGCGGACTCCGGCGACGAGCGTCGTGGGCTGCGTGTTGCTCGCCGACGGAGCCCAGCGTCCCGCCTCGAAGATGGCCGTGAGGTCCTCGTCCGCGATGGCGTGGTTCGCGTCGAAGCCGCGGGGGCTCCAGCGGTCGGAGAGGGCATCGAGGATGGGGACGGAGGTCTCGTTGCGGACGGTCAGCTGCTCGGTCATGGGTCTCCGTTCGATGCGCGATGCGCGGGGTCTCTGGGGCGTGGTCGTTGCCACCCGAAGGTCAACAACCGCTTGTACCTGCAAGCTATTCCTGCGACCTGGGACCGCCGGGTTACATGACGCCGCGTTGCACCGACGGGGCTCGTCGGTGCAACGCGGGGAGCCTCACGCAGAGCGGCTGATCGTCGCCCGCACCGCCTCGACGACTCGCTCGGTGGTCATGCCTCGGGCTGCAAGCGCCTGGTCAGCGGGCGCCGAGAGGCCGAACTCGTCGATGCCGACGATCTCGCCGTGCACGCCGGCGAGGTCGTGCCAGCCGAACGAGGTCGCAGCCTCGACGACCACGCGGGCCGTGAGCTCGCTCGGGATGACGGCCTCGCAGTAGTCGGCGTCCTGGGCCGCGAACCACTCGCGGCTCGGCATGGAGACGACCCTGACGAGCACGCCATCGGCGGCGAGACGCTCCGCGGCCTCGAGCGCGAGTGCCACCTCGCTGCCCGTCGCGATGACGATTGCTGCGGGCGACTCGACATCCGAGACGACGTACCCGCCGCGGGGGACACCCGCGCGGACCGCGTCGGCCGGCAGGTCGAGGACCGGCACCCCCTGGCGACCGAGCACGAGCCCGCTCGGCCGTTCGCTGTGAACAATTGCGCTCCAGGCGGCCACGGTCTCGTTCGCGTCCGCGGGACGCACGACCGTGAAGCCGGGGATGGCGCGCAGGCTCGCGAGGTGCTCGATGGGCTGATGCGTCGGCCCGTCCTGGCCGAGTGCGACCGAGTCGTGGGACCACACGTAGGTCACCGGCACCCCCATGAGCGAGGCCAGGCGGATGGAGGGGCGCTGGTAGTCGCTGAAGACGAGGAACGTGCCGGCGAAGACGCGCCAGCCTCCGGAGAGGGCGATGCCGTTCATGGCGGCGGCCATCGCGTGCTCCCTGACTCCCCAGTGGATGTTGCGGCCGGCGTAGGAGCCGAGCTCGGTGGACGCCGGAAGGAACGAGCCACCGTCGTGGATGGCCGTGCGGTTCGGCTCCGCGAGGTCCGCCGAGCCGCCCCAGAGCGAAGGAGTCGCAGCGGCGAGGGCCTGGATGGCGGCTCCGGACGCGTCTCGAGTGGACACGCTCGTGCCGGCCTCGAACGAGGGCAGCAGGCTGTCCAGCTCGGTGGGCAGGTCGCGGGAGGCGAAGGCTGCGTGCGCGGCGGCAAGCTCCGGCCTGCCTGCCCGCCACGCTGCGGCGTCGTCATCCCAGCGCGCGTGCAGCTCGGCGCCGCGGTCGACGGCCTTCCTCGCGGTGCGCAGGACATCGTCGGCGATCTCGAACGGCCCCGTCGTGACACCGAGCACCTCCCGGAGAGCGGATGCCTCGACGGCACCCAGCGGTGCGCCGTGCGAGGCCGCGGTGCCGACGGCACCGGGGGAGGGGAACGCGATCTGCGACTTCACGATCACGAGGCGCGGCTTCCCGGTGGGGCCGGGGGTGCTGAGGCGCGCATCCACTGCGGCGGTGTCGACCTCGCCGTCGGCCCGGAGCTCGACCTCCTCGACGTGCCACCCCTGGGCGCGGAAGCGATCGGCGGTTCGTTCGCTGCTCGTCAGGCGGGTGTCGCCCTCGATCTGGATGTCGTTGTCGTCGTAGACCACGGTGAGGTTGTCGAGGCCGAGGCGGCCGGCGAGTGCGCCGGCCTCGTACGAGATGCCCTCCTGCAGGTCGCCATCGGAGGCCAGTACCCAGACGCGGCGGTCGAAGATCGACTCGCCAGCGTCCGCATCGGCGTCGAAGAGCGCGCGCTCGTGCGCGAACCCCATGGCCATGCCGACGGCCGTGCCGAGGCCCTGGCCGAGCGGTCCCGTGGTCGTCTCGACGCCTGCCGTGTGCCCGTATTCGGGGTGTCCCGGGGTGCGGGAGTCGAGGGTGCGGAACGCGCGGATGTCGTCGAGCGTGACGTCGTAGCCGGTCAGGTGCAGCTGCGTGTAGAGGAGGATGCTGGCGTGTCCGCAGGAGAGGACGAAGCGGTCGCGCCCGGCCCACTCGGGGTCGCGGGGATCGTGGCGGATGTGCTTCTGGAAGAGCAGCGTCGCAAGCGGTGCGAGCGCGATCGCTGCGCCCGGGTGGCCGGATTTCGCCTGCTCGACGGCGTCGAGCGAGAGCAGTCGCGCGGCGATGACGACATCGGCGTCGAGGTCGTTGTCGAGGGTCGCGTCGGGGGAGGGCTCCGTGATGAGTGTCATGGAGTGATTATGTCGTCATAATGACTTGGGAAGCAAGCCATGAGATACCCGGAAAATCAGGGGTCGCTGTTCGGCGTTGCGCTCGGTCGAGCTTCGTGTCATCATGACGACATAACGAATGCAGTTGGCACGGATGAGCGCGAGGAGGCGATCATGGAGGCAAACGCCGGCACCAGCAAGTACCTGGCGGTGCGCAAGAGCCTGCTCGAGCGGGTATCGACGATGGAGATCGGCGAACGGCTCCCGGCCGAGCCGACACTGTGCGCCGAGTTCGAGGTGAGCCGCATCACGCTCCGGCACGCCGTCGACGGGCTCGTCCAGGACGGCAGGCTCACGCGAGAGCACGGACGAGGGACCTTCGTCTCCGAACCGCAGGCCGGCGTCCACTATCCCGAGCGATTCGCCGACGAGGTCACCGGCTTCCACCGTCAGCAGACCTCCGCAGGTCACACCGTCAAGACGCGTGTGCTCCGGCAAGGCCTCGCGCCGGCCTCCGAGAGCATCGCGAAGCTCCTCGGCATCGACTTCGCCGCAACCGTCGTCGAACTCGTCCGCCTGCGCTACGTGAACGACCAGCTGCACCAGTACGTCGTCACATACCTGCCCTACGAGCGCTTCCCCGACGCGCAGACCGCCGACTTCTCCGAGGCGTCCCTCTACGCGTACCTGAACGAGCGCTACGGCGTGACCCTGCACCGCAACGACCTCGTCGTCACCGTCGAGGAGGCGACTCCCGAGATCGCCCTCAACCTCGACATCCCCGTCGGGATGCGGCTCCTCGGGATCTCCTCGACCGTGTTCGACGCCGACGGCAGGGCCGTTGCAGAAGGCACAGCCTGGCATACGCCGGAGAACAGCGAGATCTCACTGAGCCTGCGCTCGAGCGGCGCACCTTCACAGGAGGACTGACCGAACATGATCGACCATCTGAGCCCCGAGAACATCCGCTTCGCCGACCACGTCGAAGGGTGGCGCGACGCGATCGAACTCGTCAGCGAACCCCTCCTCGAGTCGGGCGCGATCACACGGCAGTACGTGGATGCGATGCTCGCGTCCATCGCGGCAGGCGGCACCTACATCGACCTCGGCTACGGCATCGCCCTGGCGCACTCGCGCCCCGAGCACGGCGTACTCGACACGGGCCTCTCGGCCCTCTGGGTTCGCCCCGCCGTGCTGCTCAACGACGAACCCGCGCATCCCATAACGCTCTTCTTCTGCCTCGCGGCGACCGACTCATCGAGTCACCTCGCCACCATGGCCAAGCTCGGAGAGCTCCTCACCGACGACGCAGCCCGCAACTCCCTGCTCGCTGCGACAACGACCGCCGAAGTCATGGCGGTCCTGAACGCAGGAGAACATCAATGACGAAATTCCTCGCAGTCTGCAGCTCGGGCCTCGGCAGCAGCTTCATGGTCCACCTCAACATCGAGAAGGTCCTCAAGGAGCTCGGCGTCACCGACGTGACCGTCGACCACGCCGACCTCGGCTCCGTGAGCCGCGGTGACGCCGACACCATCTTCGTCGGACGCGACATCGCGGAAGCAGCCCAGGACCTCGGCGACGTCGTCGCCCTCGACAGCATCATCGACCTGAACGAGCTGCGCGCCAAGGTCGGCGAAGCACTCAGCCGCAACGGCATCGCGACCGCGTAGCCGGTCCCCTCCTTCTCCCCACTTTCCGGAGCGCGGTCCCGCGTCTTCGGCTCCATCGAAAGGACAGCATCCGATGGATGCAGTACTCGATGTCTTCTTGGACATCTTCACCCAGCCGGCCGTCATCGTCGCGCTCATCGCCCTGATCGGGCTCGCGGTCCAGGGCAAGGGCTTCAGCGACGTGCTGAAGGGCACGGTCCGCACGCTCGTCGGCTTCCTCGTGCTCGCGGCCGGCGCCGGCGTCGTCGTCGGGTCCCTCGACCCGTTCGGCGTGATGTTCCAGGCCGCTTTCGACGTGCAGGGCGTCGTGCCCAACAACGAGGCCATCGTCGCGCAGGTGCTGCTCGACTACGGTGCCGCGGCCGCGCTCATCTTCTTCTTCGGCATGGTCGTCAACATCTTCCTCGCCGCGACGACACGCTTCAAGTACGTCTACCTCTCGGGTCACGTGGCGTTCTACATCGCGGCGATGTTCGCCGTCATCTTCGGCGCGGCCGGATTCGAGCCGTGGGCCGTCATCCTCTGGGGCTCGATCGCCCAGGGCATCTACATGGTCGTGTCGCCGGCGCTCGTGCAGCCGTTCATGCGCAAGGTCACCGGCACCGACGACGTCGCCCTCGGCCACACGGGAGGCACCGGCATCGCGCTGAGCGGCCTCGTGGCCCTCGCGACCCGCGGCAAGGGAACCTCCAAGTCCACGGAGGACCTGAACTTCCCGAAGGGCCTCGGCTTCCTCCGCGACACCACGGTCATCGTCGCCATCTCGATGGCGATCATCTACGTCATCGTCGGCCTCTTCGCGGGCGCCGACTACATCGAGACCGAGCTGTCCGACGGCCAGAACTTCATCGTCTTCCTGCTCCTGCAGGCCGCGACGTTCTCGGCGGGCGTGTTCATCATCCTCGCCGGTGTCCGCGTCGTGCTGGCCGAGATCGTCCCCGCCTTCAAGGGCATCTCCGAGAAGCTCGTCAAGAACGCGAAGCCGGCGCTCGACGTGCCGATCGTCTTCACCTTCGCACCGAACGCCGTGCTCATCGGCTTCCTCTCGAGCTTCGTCGGCGGCATCGTCGCGATGCTCGCCATGGTCGGCATGGGAACGACGATCATCGTCCCGGGCGTCGTCGCGCACTTCATGACCGGCGCGGCATCCGGTGTCATCGGCAACGCTGCTGGCGGACGCCGTGGCGCAGTGCTCGGCGCTTTCGCGAACGGTATCGCGATCTCATTCCTGCCGCTGCTCCTGCTGCCGGTGCTCGGCGAGGTCGGCCTCGCGAACTCGACGTTCTCGGACGCCGACTACGGGGTCTTCGGTCTGCTGCTCGGCGGCCTCTCCATCGCCGGCGGCCAGATCGCCATCGTCGTGGGTCTCTTCGTCGCACTCGCCATCCTCTACACGCTCACCCTCGTGCTCGGTCGCCGCGACCGCGCGAAGCTGCGCGCCGAGGTCGCAGACATCGACGAGTCGGCGCAGCTCGGTTCGAGCACAGCCTCGGCCGGAGCGTCCACCTCGACGGGTTCAGGCTCCCGCCGCTAAGGCAGCGGAACACACGCCGAGCAGGGCGGGAACACACGTTCCCGCCCTGTTCGCGTCGCCGCCTGCACCGCACCATGCTTCCTCCAGCTCTCGAAAGGGCACAGATGACCTCCACCGTCCACCCCGTCGCCGGGTTCCTGTTCGACTGCGACGGCGTCCTCGTCGACTCGCTCGAAGCCGCCGCGGTCGCCTGGGACGCGTGGGCTGAGACCCACGCGCCCGGCTACGACTTCCGCACGCAGGTCGAGCACGGCGTGCGCGCCGCGGACACCGTTGCGCAGCTGGTGTCGCCGGACTCCTTCGCCGGGGCCCTCGCCGCCCTCGAAGCCGCGGAGATCGCGGGAGCGGATGCGACGCTCGCCATCCCCGGCTCCATCGACCTCACGACGAGCATCCCCGACGCCAGCTTCGCCGTCGTCACCTCCGGTACCCGAGCCCTCGCGGAGGCGAGACTGCTCGCAGCCGGCCACCGCGTCCCGGCCGCGCTCGTGACCGCCGAGAGCGTCACGAAGGGCAAGCCGGACGCCGAACCCTACCGGCGAGGAGCCGAGCTGCTCGGGCTCGACCCGGCCGACTGCGTCGCGCTCGAGGATGCCCCAGCGGGCGTGGAAGCGGCTCGAGCCGCGGGAGTCGGGTTCATCATCGGCGTCGGCGACCACCTCGAAGATGCTGTCGTCGACGCTCACGTTCTCGACCTCCGCGCGCTGAGCTACGAGGATGGCCGCCTGACGATCGTGGACGCGCTCTAGAAGTTCCCACGCCGCCCGTCTTGCTCTCGCTGGGCGCATGAAGCATCGTTAGGCCATGTCGTCTCACGAGCACGCACTCACCCACGGTCACCTCGGCGTCGACGTGCCCGACAGTCGTGGCCGCACCGGCCTCGACCGGGCCGGTCGCGAGCTGACCCGCAACCCGAACGTCGAGATCGAGAACGTCGAGGTCACCTCCGACGGGTGGCACGTGCTGCGGCGCACCACGTTCCGCTACCGCGGACGCGACGGCGAGTGGGCGACGCAGCAGCGCGAGACCTACGACCGCGGCAACGGCGCCACGATCCTCCTGTACGACCTCGAGAGCCGGAAAGTGCTGCTCGGCCGGCAGTTCCGCTACCCCGTCTACGTCAACGGGCACCCCGACGGCATGCTGCTCGAGACCGCGGCCGGCCTCCTCGACGGAGACTCGCCGGAAGACGCCATCCGCCGTGAAGCCGAGGAGGAGCTCGGCGTCGTCGTCGGCGAGGTGACGCCCGTCTTCGAGCTGTTCATGAGCCCGGGTTCCGTGACCGAGAGCATCCACTTCTTCGCGGCCCCCTGGTCGGCGGGTGCCCCGGTCACCGGCGGCGGCGGCGTCGAGGAGGAGGGCGAGGAGATCGAATCCGTCGCGCTCGACTTCGATGAGGCGCTTCGCATGGTCGCCAGCGGTGAGATCCAGGACGCCAAGACCGTGCTCCTCCTGCACTGGGCCGCCTTGAACCTGCCTTGGCCCGCCGCGAACGCCGACGCCCAAGGGGCAGTTCATGTCTGATTCGCTGTTCGAGGGCGTCAGCGCCTTCCCCCTCACACCCGTCACATCGACGGGCATCGATGCAGGCAGCTATGCGGCGCTCGTCGAACGGCTCCAGTCGGCCGGCGTCGACTCCATCAGCGCCCTCGGCTCGACCGGCAGCTACGCCTACCTCGACCTCGCCGAACGGGCAGCCGTCGCGAAGCTCACCGTCCAGCACGCTGGCGCCGTGCCCGTCATCGTCGGCATCGGCGCCCTCCGCACCCGCGACGTGCTCGAGAACCTGCGCTCCGCGGAGGACGCAGGGGCCTCGGCGGTCCTGCTCGCCCCCGTCTCCTACCAACCCCTCACCGAAGACGAGGTGTACGGGCTGTACGAGGACGTTGCGGCCACCTCGGGCATCCCGATCATCGTCTACGACAACCCGACCACCACCGGGATCGTCGTGAGCGACGCCCTGCACGCGCGCATCGCTGGCCTCGACCTCGTGCGATCCATCAAGATCCCGCCGGCCTCCCTCGACGTCGCCCAGGTGAGCGCACGCGTCACCGCCCTCCGCGACGAGGTCGGCTCGCCCATCTCCGTCGGCATCAGCGGAGACCCGTACGCGGCCGCCGGGCTGCTCGGCGGCTGCGACGTCTGGTACTCGGTGCTCGCGGGAGTCCTGCCCGAGCCCTGCCTCGCCATCACGCGAGCCGCCCTCGGCGGGGAAGCGGAACTCGCGATGAGCCTCTCCGCGCGGCTCGACCCGCTGTGGGAGCTGTTCCGCGCGCACGGCAGCTACCGGGTCGCATCCGCCATCGCCGCCCAGCTCGGTCTCGTGCCGACCGTGAACCTCCCGCGGCCAGTCCACGAGCTCGACGCCGCGGGGCAACGAGCCGTCGCCGGCGCACTCCGCGCTCTCTGAGGTGCTGGAGCGTGGGCCGTGAGTGACATCGTCAGCCTCGAGCTGCTTTTCGACACCGCCACCGAGACGCAGATCCGGGAGGAATGGCGGGTGCTGCAGGAGCTGGGCGTGTCCAGCATGGGCGCGCACACCGGGGCGAGTAACCGTCCGCACCTGTCGTTGCTCGTGCGCAGTCCGTCGCCAGATGAGGCGTGGGGCGAAGGGGAGGGTACCGAGGCGGCTTCCGGTCAGGGTGGTCCTGGCGGGCCGCCCCTGCTCGACGTCGATGCCGTCCGGGATGTAGCAGCCAGGCTGCCGATCGCCCTCACGCTCGGCGGGCCGCAGCTGTTCACGTCCGGAACGCGCGCCGTCCTGGCCCGAAGCGTCGTGCCATCCGCCGGCCTGCTCGAGTTCCACGCCGAGCTGCACGCGCGTGCGGGCGACGCG
>NZ_PSXZ01000042.1:0-1256 GCF_002931375.1 Pseudoclavibacter sp. RFBJ3
AAACCCATGGGTGGTGTCAGCCGGTCGTCGCAACACCTGGTCTTGGTGGGTTCGAGAGTAGCTCTTCGAGGGCGCCTGCAGGGGTTCTGCCGCCGAGGGTTTTGCGTGGTCGCTGGTTGAGTTCCGTCGCGACTTCGAGGAGCCGTTCAGGGCCGTGAGCGTTGAGGTTCGTGCCTTTCGGGAAGTACTGTCTCAGCAGTCCATTTGCGTTCTCGTTGGAGCCTCGCTGCCAGGGAGAGTGGGGGTCGCAGAAGTAGATCGCCATATCCGTTGCGAGGGTCACGTCGAGGTGCTTTGCCATCTCCGTGCCCTGGTCCCAGGTCAGCGACCGACGTAGATGCGTCGGCAGCGTGCTGATGGTCGCGATCAGTCCGTCTCGGACCGCGGGGGCGCTGTGTCCGTTCGGGAGATGGACGAGCATCACGTAGCGGCTGGCGCGCTCGACGAGCGTGCCGATTGCAGATCCGGATGCCGACCCGACGATCAAGTCCCCTTCCCAATGGCCGGGAACGGCTCGATCTCGTGCTTCGGCGGGCCGTTCGCTGATGAGGATCTTGTCGCGGATCTTGCCCTTGTCGGTGAAGCGTAAGCCGCGAGGTTTGCGGGCAGCGCGCCCGGTGCGGAGGTGTGTGTGCAGGTCAGCGCGGAGGTGTCCGCGCCCCTGGACGAACAGGGCTTGGTAGATCGTCTCTGGTGCCACGCGCTTCTCCGGATTCCTCGGGAACAGACGGGCCAGGTCATCACTGATCTGCTGTGGACTCCAATTCTTCACCAGACGCTCCTCAACGAGCGCCGCGAGGACCGGCTCGTCGAGTCGGCATGCCTTGGGTCGGCGCGCGCGAGCCTCGCACTGCTTCTGGGCCGCGTGCGGCCGGTACCCATGTCTACCCGGCTTGCCGTTGCGTCGCAGCTCGCGCGAGATGGTCGACGGCTGCCGTCCCAGCTCCCGCGCGATCTCACGCACCCCGGCGCCCTGCAGGCGCAGATCCGCGATCCGTAAGCGATCATCGAGCTCGAGATACCGACCCGTTCGCGGTTTGTCCTCGACGGGGAATCGACCGCCGGCCGCTTTGATCCACCGATACCCCTGGCGTCTGTGCACGCCGAGAGTTTCACACGCAGCTGACGAGGATCGCCCCTCCCGCATCAAGTCCCAGAACTTTCGCTCGCGCTCCCGCGCAGCATTGTTCGCCGGCATCCGCCCACCCCTTGCTCATCGGGGTGTTGCAACGACCGACAGAAACCGCCCATGGGTT
>NZ_PSXZ01000028.1:0-43964 GCF_002931375.1 Pseudoclavibacter sp. RFBJ3
CTCCCGCCCCCGCCCCCGCCCCGCCCCCACAGCCACAGGAGCGAGCCAGAAGCATGTTGCCGGCGCGCGGAGGGTGTTTCTGGGTGACTTGTCTGTGCCCGGGGCGCAGAGACAGAGACGCGCCCCCGGCGACCGTGAAGGTCGGGCCGGGGGCGCGTCTGTCGAGTGCTGCGAGCAGCTACGCGTGCGAGGCGGCGTGGTCTTCCACGGCGTGCTCGGCTTCGGAGTCGTCACCGGAGAGGACCGCGTCGAGGCTCTCGCGCACGATGCGGAGACCCGTCTGCAGTTCATCGCTGGTGAGCGTGAGCGCCGGGAGGAACTTGAGGACCTCTTCGAAAGCGCCCGCGGTCTCGATGACGAGTCCACGCTGGAACGCCTCGGCGGAGATGCGCGAAGGCAGGTCGCGGTCGTCGAGGCTGACGATGCCGTACATGAGGCCGCGGCCGCGCACCGTGAGGCCGAGCTGCGGGTAGTCGGCGGCGATGCTCTCGAGGCCAGCGCGCAGTTCGGCGGAACGCTCCGCGACCGTCGTCATGAACACGTCGTCAGCCCAGTACTGCTCGAGCGCGACGCGTGCCGTGACGAATGCGAGGTTGTTGCCGCGGAAGGTTCCCGTGTGGGCGCCCGGCTTCCACACATCCACTGCAGGGCGGAGGAGGACCAGCGACATGGGCAGGCCGGATGCGGAGATCGACTTCGACACCGTGACGAGGTCGGGGACGATGCCAGACTCCTCGAACGCGAAGAAGGATCCGCTGCGGCCGATGCCGGCCTGGATCTCGTCGAGGATCAGCAGGATGCCGCGCTCTTCCGTGATCGTGCGGAGGCGCCGCAGCCATTCGGGGCTCGCGACGTTGATGCCGCCCTCGCCCTGGATGGCTTCGACGATGACGGCGGCGGGCAGGTCGAGGCCGCTGCCGGTGTCGTCGAGCATCTTCTCGAACAGGTCGAGCGTGTCGAGCTTGTCGCCCAGGTATCCCTCGAAGGGGAGGCGGGTGACGTCGCCGAGGGTCGTGCCGGCAGCATCGCGGTACTTCTTGTTGCCGGTGACGGCGACCGCGCCGAGGCTGAGGCCGTGGAAGCCGTTCGTGAACGCGACCACGTTCGTGCGCCCCGTCGCCTGGCGTGCGACCTTGAGGGCCGCCTCGACGGCGTTGGCGCCGGTGGGACCCGTGAACTGGATCTTGTAGTCGTAGCCGCGCGGCTCGAGCACGTACTGCTCGAACGCCTCGATGAACGCCCGCTTCGCGGAGGTCGCCATGTCGAGGCCGTGGAGGATGCCGCCGTGCTCGATGTACTCGACGAGCGCCTTCGTGAACAGCGGGTTGTTGTGCCCGTAGTTGAGCACGCCCGCTCCCGCGAAGAAGTCGAGGTATTCGTCGCCGTCTGCCGTCACGAGGGTCGAACCTGATGCGCGGTCGAACACCACGGGGAATGAGCGGATGTATCCGCGGACTTCTGACTCGCGACGGTCAAATACTTCAAGGGGCGAGAAGTCGCTCATGCTCAGTTCACCTTCTGCTTGTTGACGGGGCCCGTTTGTGACGGGCCGGGCTTGCCTTTATGGAGCCGCAGGGCGGATGCGTGGGGCTGGTCGCCGCGCATCCTGAGATTCTGAGCTTACGGCTATGCCCGGGAATCCGGAGGCTGGCTTGCTACATTGTGGCCGTTCGGGCGGCGATCGTCCGCAACGAGATGGGGGTTCCATGACTGAGATCACAGTGCCTGCGCCGGTGCAGGCCCTTGTCGATGCGATCAACGACGGTGATGAGCAGGCGTTCGTCGACGCGTTCGCCGAAGACGGCTGCGTCGATGACTGGGGCCGCGTGCTCGAAGGGCGAGAGGGTGTCAGCAGCTGGGCGCAGAGTGACGCCATCGGGCAGAGCGCTCAGATGGTCATCAAGGAGGCGACGACCGAGGGCGACACGACCGAGTTGTTCTTCGACTGGCGCAGCAACCGTTTCAACGGCACCTCGCGCGCGTTCGTGACTGTCGAGGGTGACAAGATCAAGCGGTTCAGCATCCCGTCGCACCGCTAGTCGGCCGATGCGCGGCCTGGCGGTGCGGATTCTGCAGGGGGTGGCGCTCAGCGCACGGTGAAGAGGAATCCGTCGACGAGATCGGTGAGCTGGCTCGGCGTGACCCGTTGGCGCTGAGGGACCAGCCAGGCTGGCTGGATGCTCTCCAGCAGCCCTTCTCGCACCATGATGTCGGCTTGTTGCGCGTATCCGCGGGCCACATCTTCCGATAGGCCGTACAGGACGACGTCGGCGAAGCCGAGGTTATCGGCGAACGTGTCGAGGTAGACGACTCTCGTGGGTCCCGCGCCGCGCTCGCCGAGCGGCAGCTCGTGGAGGTACTGGCTCTCTTCGCGGTATCGGTCCCAGAGCTTCGACCAGCGGCGTTGCAGGGGAGACCGCACGAAGGTGAGTGCGACGACGACGGCGAGCGCTGCGAGGTAGACGGGCACCGCCCAGGCGGGGAGCAGAGGAACCAGGAGCAGCAAGCCGATCGGCACCACCAGGAGGCCCGTGAAGGCGCGGCTGTACGGGCTCCCGAGGAGCCGCGACACCCAGGTCCCGCGGGCCGACGTGTCGACGCGGCGGCGGTCGAGTTCGGCGATGATGTTCGATTTCAGCGCGGCTCTGCGGGCGGGATCGTCGCTGCCGGTGCGGTCGACTCGCGCCCGGTCCGCTGGCCGGCGTGTCCCCGATGGGAAGTAGACGTCCACGACAGCCTGCGACCAGGCGGGAAGCAGTGGATCGTCGCCGAGGAACTCGACCTCCCACCCCGTCGCAACCGGGGGCCGGTAGCCCGCGTCGGTGATTCTCGCCGCGGCACCCGCGTCGTCGACCTCGTGGATGCGCAGCATCCCGCGGTGCGCCAGCCAGAGGAGCTCGCCAGCGAAGGCTGTCTCCCAGCCGCGGCTGTCGTCGTCGAGTCGTTTCAGACGGTGCTGCGCGGCGAGTGGCGTCAGCGGCAGTCGCGAGCCCGGAGAGATCGGCAATTTCATCAGGAGAAGCGCGATCGCGGACGCGGTGATGATCAGGAAGGCGGCGAACGCAATCGCTGCCCACAGGTCCTCGGTGCTGGCAGTGGTGATGGTGGTCTCGTTTCGAAGCAGCGGCCGGATCGGAACGCGCCTGGCGTCAGGCTGCGGGCACGCGGGAGGGGGGAACCGGGCTCGCGGGCCCTCCCGCGCATCCGCGCCTCGATGCGCCTAGCGCTTGCCGCCGCCCAGCAGCCCGCCGAGAATGTCGCCGAGCCCGCCGCCGCCCGCAGCGCCGCCCGAGCCGCCTGCGGCGCCGCCGAGGATTCCGCCCAGGATGTCGCCGAGCCCGCCGCCTGCCGCGCCGCCCGCCTTGCTGCCGGACGCCGAACCGCCGCCGAGGATCCCACCGAGGAGGTCCTCGAGGCCGCCGCCGGAGCTCGCACCCGCCGTGGTGGATGCGCCCTGCTGGCCGCCGAGGAACTTCTTCGCGAGCCACGCGAGCACGATGGGCGCGAGGATCGGGAGCAGCTTCTGCACGAGGCCGGAGGTCTGGCTGCCTGGTGCCGAGCCGAGGGCGGCGGCGACCTGGTCGGTGTTGCTGCCGAACACGTTGTCGACGATCTTCTGGCCGTCGTTCGTGTCGATGTCGGCGAGCGAGACACGGCCGTCGACGAGGGTCGTGTCCTTCTTCGCCAGCGCATGCTCGAGCGATGCGGCGCCGGCGGGGTCGGCCGCGTTGGCCTGCAGCCCGCCGATGAGGGTCGGCAACGCTGCCTGGATCCCCTGCTGCGCGGTCTGCTTGTCGACGCCGAGCTTGCCGGCGATGTCGTCCACCGGGATGAGCGCGAGCAGTTCAGTGATGTCGGTCATGAGTTCCCCTTGATCGATGGCGCGGCACCGATCGTGGGGCCGCGTGAGCCCGAGGGTAGCGGTGGAGGCGGTGGATCCGCCGGAAGATCCGGATGCGGTGCGAGCGCGAGACCTGGAGAACGCGGCCGACTATCCGACGCCCCACCCGTAGGCGAGCTTGTGCGCTTCCAGTACGAAGAAGGTCTCGGTGCGGCGCACGCCGACGGTCGTCTGGAGGCGCTCCAGCAGGAGCTCCTTGTAGTGCTCCATGTCGCGGCAGATCACCTCGACCATGACATCGAAGCCACCGCTCGTGAGCACGACGTAGCTCGTCTCAGGAAGCGCGGACAGCGACTCGCAGACGCTGCGCGCAGCTCCGGGTTCGCAGTGGATGCCCACCATGGCCAGGTGGTCGAAGCCGATCGAGAGCGGGTTCGCGATGCCGACGATCTGCAGGATGCCCGAATCCTCAAGTCGCTGGACTCGGTATCTGACCGACGACGCGGGGTGCCCGGTCTCGTCGGCGATGTCCTTGAAAGAGCGCCGGCCATCCTTCTGCAGGATCGCGATGAGCTGCCGATCGATGTCGTCGAGTTCGTTCACGGCTGCTCCTCGGTTCCTGTGCTGCGGTGTCATCACGTTCTGACCTGCTTTCATGCTCGCACGATGGGGCGGGTCCTGCCGCAGCGCGCATGCTGAGGCAGGACCCGACCGAGGTGGGGTCGGACTAGGAGCCGACGTGGATGGCGCCGGTGCGGAGATCGGTCATGTCGTGCAGCGTGTACATGCCCCCGATGCGTCCCCATCCGGTGCCCTTGCCGCCTGCGCCGCCGAACGGCATGTTGATGTCCCACCAGCCGTTGGAGTCGTTGACGATGACCTGGCCCGTCTCGAGTTCCTCGATGAAGCGGTAGGCCTTGCTGAGGCTCTCCGTGAAGACAGCGGACTGCAGACCGAGGCGGTCGGCGTTCGCGATCCGAAGCGCGTCGTCATCGTCCTTCGCGGTGAGGATCGGCAGCACTGGGCCGAACGATTCCTCCTGCGACAGCAGGCTGGCCTCGCTGACCCCGTCGACGATCGTGAAGTCGTAGTACAGCCCGGTGGGGTGGCCTGGCGCTCGGCCACCGCCGAGAATCACGTCGAAGCCGAGGCGGCGTGCCTCGTCGAGGTGCCGGTCCATCTTGGCGGCCACTCCCTCGTTGTTGAGCGGCCCGAGGTTCACGGTCGGGTCGAACGGGTCGCCGAGGACGACGTGCGAGCTCGCGTAGGCGAGCGCCGATTCGACGAACGCGTCGTGGACGCGGTGGTGCACGATGAGGCGCTCGGTCGCGCAGCAGACCTGGCCGCCGCAGTAGAAGGCGGAATCGACTGCGGCCTTCGCGGCGCGCTCGATGTTCGCGTCCTCGAGGACGACGATGGGGCCGTTGCCGGAGCACTCCATCAAAGAGCGTTTGAGGCCGGCGGTCTGCACGATCTTCGCGCCGGTCGCCGAGGAGCCGATGAAGCCGATCGCGTCGATGCCGGGATGCGACACGAGCTGCGCGCCGAACGGCCCGTCGCCGGGCAGCACGCTGACGAGGCCGTCGGGGACGCCGGCCTCGAGGAGGCAGTCCATGGCTGCGAGCACGGCAAGCGGGGTGTTGCTCGGCGGCTTCACGATGCAGGCGTTCCCGGTCGCGAGGCCCGGGGCGACGAACTCCGTGAACATGAGGAGGGGGAAGTTCCAGGGGGTGATGATGCCCCACGTGCCGACGGGTGCCCGGTAGGTGAACATGCGCTTGTCGATGTCGCTCGATGGCAGGGTCTCGCCGTAGAGGCGCAGCGCATCCTCGGCGTGCAGGTGGAAGAGCTGCGCGGCTTCCTTGATGTCGGCGATCGATTCGGCGACGGGCTTGCCCTGCTCGAGCGTCTGGAGTCGCGCGAGCTCGTCGACGCGTCGTTCGATGGCGTCGCCGATGCGGTGGCAGACCTTCGCCCGTTCGAAGACCCCGAGCTTGCGCCAGGCTTTCTGCGCCGTCCGGGCCTTCTCGACGGCCTTGTCGAGGTCGGCCTGGCCTGGTACGGCGATGGATGCGATGACCTGACCGGTGACGGGGCTCACGACGTCGGTCTGCTCCCCGGTGGAGCCATCGACGAAGTCTCCAGCGAGAAAGAGCTGGGTACGGGTTGCTGCAGGCAGAGTTGTCACTCCGCACCTCCTTGTGTGGTGAACGATCCCCTTCACCCTACGGCGTTGCATTCTCACGAACAAGCAGTTATGTTTCGCAAGAGTTACGTTTTCAGCAACTTGAGCGCCTTTATCTTGCGCCGACGAAGAAGTCGGGGCCAGAGTGGGCGCAGTGCGACGGCGAGAGCATCGCCGCCCCCGAATCGATGGAGTCACGCATGTCGACAGAACAGATCACCGCCGCGGTCCAAGCGGAACACCTTCCCAAGCGGATGCGCTGGTTCGATGGCTTCGCCATGGCGATGACCATGCCGGCCGCGCTGATCGCCACGCTCGGCGCATCCATCGCCGGCCTCGGCGGCTGGGGTGCCGCCGTGCTGTGGGCCATCTCGATGCTGCTCGCGATGGGGGTCAACTGGATCTACACGGAGTTGGCGACGATGTTCCCCGACTCGTCCGGCGGTATCGCGCACTACGCAGCGGAGGCCTGGAAGAAGCGCGCGCCCTGGGTTGCACCCCTCGCCGGCGTCGGCTACTGGCTGCCGTGGGGCACGAACCTCGCCACCTACGGTGCCGTAACGGGCTCTCTCGTCATGGCCCAGTGGTTCCCCGACCAGGACTGGGTGCTGCAGCTCGGCCCGGTCTCGATCACGTTCCCCGTCATGGTGGGCCTCATCGTGATCGGCGTCATGTACCTGATCAACGTCATTGGCGTGCGCGTGACGATGACCTTCGTCTACGTGACCGCGGCGATACTCATGATCCCGCTCTTCGTCTTCATCGTGTTCCCGCTGTTCCAGTCCGACTGGGCGCCCTTGGACCTCACGTGGAACCTGCACGGCATCGAAGGCCTCCACACGGCCATCGTGTGGCTGTACATCATGGCCTGGACGACCTTCGGCATCGAAGTGTGCGCCACCTTCGCGCCCGAGTACCGCGACTCCGTGAAGGACACGACGCGCGCGATCAAGGCGTCCGTCCTCTTCTGCCTCGGCGTGTTCTTCCTCGTGCCGCTCACCCTCGGCGGGTACGCCGGTGAGGCCGCCATCGCCGAAGACCCTGCCACGTTCTTCATCGCGAGCTTCGCCGACCTGGTGGGCGGCGCGTCCGACTTCATGGTCGTGTGCCTCATCGCCTCGCTGCTGCTCATCATGACCACGTCGGTGGCGGATGCGTCGCGCGTTCTCTTCAACATGGGCAAGGAGGGCGTGACGGTCCGCGGCTTGGGTGTCCTCAACAAGCGCGGCGTGCCACTCCGCTCGCTCAACGTGATGCTCGTCATGAACGTCGTGATCCTCGTGGTGCTGCAGAACCCGCTCGCCATCATCGTCACGGGCAACCTCGGCTACATCCTCACGCACCTGCTCGCCGTCTCCGGCTTCTTCCTGCTTCGCAAGGACCGGCCCGACGCGGAGAGGCCCATCAAGCTTCCCCGGTTCTTCGTCCCGCTCTCGATCGTCCTGTCCGTGATCCTCGCCATCATCCTGGTCGTGGGGGCAACGGGCTTCTCGGTCACCGGCTACGGCGGTTTCCTCGAGCTCGGCATCGCTCTCGGTCTGCTGGCGCTCGGTGTCGTCATCTGGGTCTTCGTGCAGCGGGGGACGGATCGTCGAGAGCTTCCATCAACACCCGACAGTGCGTCCACCCAAACGGTAGGTACGCAGGGTAGACACGACTAGGCACCAGCAGACAGATGGCCATCACCCCCAAACGGAGGACACCATGACCACGTTCGATCGAGCAGAAGCCGAGATCAGCGAGGAACGCGTCGCAGCATCCCTCGCCGGTGCGAAGGCGACGACCTACTGGCTCGACGACCCGGGCCGCCCGGAGGCCCTGCCACCGCTGCGCGGCAACCACACGGCCGATCTCGTGATCGTGGGTGGCGGATACACGGGACTGTGGACCGCCCTGCTGGCGAAGGAGCGCGACCCGAAGCGAAAGGTCGTGCTCCTGGAAGGACAGCGGGTCGGCTGGGCGGCATCCGGTCGCAACGGCGGATTCTGCGAGGCGAGCCTCACGCACGGCGCTTCGAACGGCAAGGACCGCCTGCCGCATGAGTTCGCGAAGCTGCAGGCGCTCGGCCTCGAGAATCTGCGCGAGATCGGCGACACCGTCAAGCGGTACAGCATGGACTGCGACTACGAGGAGACCGGGGTGCTGCGCGTCGCCACCGAGCCCCACCAGGTCACGGAACTCGAGGACGAGGCCGTCGGAGATTCGGGCGTCGAGTTCTTCGACCGGCAGCAGGTGCAAGCCGAAGCTGCGTCGCCCCTTTACCTGGCGGGAGCCTACGAACGCGAGGGCACGTCGCTCGTGAACCCCGCGAAGCTCGTGTGGGAGCTGCGGCGCGTGGTGCTCGGCATGGGTGTCGCGATCTTCGAGAACACGCCGGTCCGTTCGCTCGACGCCGACGGGGGCGGGATCACGGTCGGGACCGACGAGGGCAGCGTCTACGCGCAGCGCGTGGCCCTCGGCACGAACGCGTTCCCCGCGCTCATCAAGCGCGACCGCTTCTACACGGTCCCCGTCTACGACTACGTGCTCATGACGAACCCGTTGAGCGACGAGCAGCTCGAATCGATCGGCTGGAAGCGGCGCCAGGGCATCACCGACCTCAACAACCGCTTCCACTACTCGCGACTGGTGACGGATGCGGATGGCCGCACGCGCATCCTCTACGGCGGATACGACGCCGTGTACAACTACGGCGGGCGCATCAAGAAGGAGTACGACCAGCGCCCCAAGACGTTCGAGAAGCTCGCGGCGCACTTCATCGCCACGTACCCGCAGCTGGAGGGGCTCGGCTTCTCCCACAAGTGGGGCGGGGTCATCGACACGTGCACGCGCTTCTTCTCGTTCTTCGACACCGAGTACGACGGCCGCGTCGCGCACGCCGCCGGTTTCACCGGCCTCGGCGTCGGCGCGACCAGGTACGCGGCGAACGTGCTCCTCGACCTGCTGAGCGGCGAGGAGACCGAGCGCACGCGCATGGACTTCGTGAAGAAGAAGCCGCTGCCGTTCCCGCCGGAGCCGTTCGCGTCGTTCGGCGCGAAGGTGTCGCTCGCCGAGATGGCGCGCGCCGACCGCAACGAAGGCAAGCGCGGACTGTGGCTGAAGACGATGGATGCAGTCGGGCTGGGGTTCGACTCGTGAGCGGCGACGGTGCTCGTGAGGCGGATGCCGAGGCCGCGGCCGTGAGTGGGATGCTCCCCGGTTCGGTCGTGCACGCGCGGGGTGCATCCCTGTCGCACGACCCCGTCGAGGGCTGGCAGAAGGTGAGCGGCGAGCCGACGACCGCCGCCCTCAACCTCGGTGCCTTCGCGGGCGCGGAGTTCGGGCTGTGGGAGATGTCTGCCGGGTCGATGCTCGACGTCGAGGCCGACGAGGTGTTCCTCGTCATCAGCGGCACGGCGACGGTCGAGTTCCTCGAGCCGGAACTGCCCTCGATCGACCTCGAACCCGGCTCCATCGTGCGACTCGGTGAAGGGATGCGCACCCGGTGGACCGTCACCGGCGCGCCCCTGCGCAAGCTGTACCTCGTGGAGAGCGGCAGCTAGCGGCGGCGGGGGCGGCGGCTTCGGCTTCCGCCGCCGCTTCTGCTTCCGCCGCCCTGCCTTGGCCGTGATGGCTTTCGGTGACCGTGATGGGTTTTTACCCATCACCGGTCGCCGAAACCCATCACGTGCATCCGAGAAACCCATCAGCGTCGCGAAAACCCCGCACGGACCTTTCTGGGCCGGCACGGAGCCACCGAGCCGCGGGACGAGGCACCGGCCCCGCGCCTCCCTTTGTCCCGGGCCGTGCCTGCCGCTGACGCCGGGTGCGTGATGGCTTTCGGTGACCGTGATGGGTTCTTAACCATCACCGGTCGCCGAAACCCATCACGTGCGTCCGAGAAACCCATCAGCGTCGCGAAAACCCATCCGTGTCGCGAAAACCCATCCGTGTGCTGCCAAGGGCGGATCTCAGGCAGCGGCACGAGGCACCGGCCCCGCGCCTCCCTTTGTCCCGGGCCGCGCCTGCCGCTGGCCCCGGGGTCGTGATGGCTTTCGGTGACCCTCATGGGTTTTTACCCATCACCGGTCGCTAAAACCCATCACGTGCATCCGAGAAACCCATCAGCGTCGCGAAAACCCCGCACGAGCCTTTCCTGAGCCGGCACCGAGCCACCGAGCCACGGAGTCACCGAACCACCAAGCCGCCGAGCCGCCGAGCCGCCGAGCCGCCGAGCCGCCGGGGACGGGGACACCGGGGACCGGGGACCGGGGACCGGGGCACCGCGCCCGCGCCACCGGCGCACCGGTGCGACGCGGGCGGTATCCCGGCTGTGGATAACGCGGAGGAGACGGCGCGCGTCCGTACTCTGGCCGCATGTCTGGACCCGAGAATCTGCCGGATGGCGCCGCAGCCGGTCCCTTCAGCGTCGGGGACGGGCGTCGCGCGGGACTGACGGCGGGCCAGCTGAACTCAGCGGAGTTCACGAGCCCGCACCGAGGCGTGCGGATGCGCGGGATCGCAACCACGCCCCTCGAGATCGCGCAGGCGTTCGTGCCGCGCCTCAGGGAGCGAAGTGTTCTCGGCGGCGTGAGCGCTGCCCGCGTCTGGGGTCTCCCCGTCCCGCGTCGCCTCGACGGCGACTCCACGGTGCACGTCCTCGTCCCGGCGGGCCGGAACCGGCCGGCGGGGCGCGGAATCCGGTCGCGAAGCATCCATGAACAGTTGTGGGATGCCCGCGATCTGCAGGGCACGCCGGTCGCCTCGCCGGCGCTGACCTGGGCGACGGCCGCGAGACGTCTCGAGGTCTCCGAGCTGGTCGTGCTCGGCGATGCACTCGTCGCGACCTCCACGAACTACGAGCGGCTGGTCCGGCCGGACGTCACGCCCGACGGCGCGCGGACAGCCCCAGCGCTTGCTTCACTCGAAGAGCTGGCGGGCATCGCGAATGCCTGGGGAAATCGCGAAGGGGGAGCGTCGCTGAGGGTCGCCGCCGCGCGGATTCGCTGCGGAGTGGAATCGCCGATGGAGACCTGGACCCGGCTGGTGATCGTCGCCGCCGGCTTGCCGGAGCCGGAAGTCGGCGTCGAAGTGTGGAATGGTCCGGAGTTCGTGGGACGGGTCGACCTCGCCTATCGGGCGCAGAGAATTGCCATCGAATATGAGGGTGACCATCATCGGACCGACAAGCGACAGTGGCGGAAGGACATCGGGCGCGTCAACCGTCTGCAGGAAATCGACTGGTTCACCATTCGGGCCACCGCGGCGCAGCTCTGGCCGACGCCGACACGCTTCGTGGACCAAGTGCGCGCCGCGCTGCACAGAGCTGAGGCGCGTGGTGCGTAGCGGGCTGCAGCTCCGCCCGGCGCCAGTGGGCACGACGTCGAAGCTGGTTCTGGTGAAAGCCCTCAGCCCTTCCGGCCGACCATCACCGACCGCGGCGAGTAGTCCTGGCCTCTCCAGTACAGCATCACGCGCTGACGGCCGATTCGGTACTCGTCGCGGCTTCGCTCGTCTTCGTCCGGAGGGAGGGCCTCCTTCGGGGCACCGAGGTGCTCGAGGACTCCTTCGCGCGTGAACGGGGAGAGCCCCGTGATCAGGTACGACGTGCGCGGGTAGTTGGCTTCCGGGGCGTTCCGGTGCGGGTGGAAGACGAGCTCGACGCATCTCACCGCGCCGCCCTTCAATCCCACGATGAGGGAACGATCGGTGCTCCGGTAGGCGCACTGGTACGCGCCCGAGCGGTTGATCTCGATCGGTCCGTCGATGAGCCGGAGCAGCGCGAGGGCCGCGGGATCCTCGATCTTCTTGCCAAGCGCGGCCGCCGCAAGCGTGAGGTCTCCGGCCACCGTGCGCTTCGCGTCGCCGTTGACCCGCATCGTCGGCGGCGTGGATGCGGTTGGGCCGAGCGCGTCGACGAGCGCGGTGAGGCGAGCGACTTCCCGGGCATCGTCTTCGGCCTCGGAATCCTGTGCGGCTTGCTCGCGAAGCAGCGCGGCTGCTCGTGCTTCGTCGCGGTGCCGCGCGAACCGCGACGCCTCGGCGGTCTCTCCGGCCGCCGCGAGCTGCGCTTCGACGATGCGGTGTCCGTTGAGGAGCGAGAGGGCTCGCTCGCTGACGAACAGCATCCCATCTCGCTGGGCGAAGTCGTCGTCCGTGTCCGGACGGCCGGTGGGCGCGAGCCGCTCCCATCGCTCCGGGAGCGCACCCGCGTACGAGACGAACTCCGGCGACTTCGTGACGGTCGCCGTGCGCAGCTCGAACCCAGTGAGGTCCGACGCGCGCAACGCGTCGGCGAGTGCGCCCGTGACGACGAAGTCGGGGAGCACGCTGACGAGCTCGTCGCCCAGCCAGCCCGCGAACTCGCAGCGCAGCGGGTCTGCCTGCGAGCGCGCGCCATTCGCATCGTGCATCCATTCGGCTCCGGCGCCGACGGTTCCGGTCGCTTCGGGTTCCAAAGCGTGGTGCTGCATCGTGGCTCCTTCTTCCCGAGTGCTTCTCGAGATCAGCTGCGGTCGATCGCGGCGAGCGCGGTCAGGGGCGGGGCGGTGTGGGCAGGTCCCAGATGTCGGCGAACCGGGCCGCGATCGCTGGCTGGGTCCAGATCAGCGACAGGCCGGTCGCCGCCGACGAGATGTTGTTCAGCTCCGGGGCGAAGACCACGAACTCGTGGGAGATGGGGCGGCCGGCGCGGTCGGTGCGTCCTTCGGGATCGGGGAAGCGCAGCGCCGCCCGGTCGTCCCCGAGATGCCAGAGTTCGGAGTCGTCACCGAGGCTCGAGAACGCCTTGTCGTACTCGGGCAGGGGGTCGGAGTAGCCGCCGTCGAGGAGGAAGCGATGCCCCCAGGTCCGGCCTCGGGTGGCCCAGATGAGCTTCACTTCTTGCTCCGGAGGAGAATGCCCTTGCGTTCGGCGTCTTCGAGGTCGAGCTTGAAGCGCGTGAGCATCGCCGTGAGGTAGTCGCGCTTGGCGAGCGCCTCCGCGTTCACCGCCTTGAGCTTGTCGCCCGCGAGCGAGGCTCCGCGCTCGATCGCATCCTTCGAGACGAAGGATGCGGCGAGCCCGGCGAGCAGGCCGAGCGGTCCCGGCAGCTTGACCTTCTTGATGACGAACAAGGCCCCCATCGCCGCGACGCCGGCCACGTCGCCGGCCTTGCCGAAGATCTTCTCGGCCACCTTGCCGCCGTCGTGCAGCGTCTTGGCCCACTTGACGTGGCGTTCGAAGGGGAGGATGGCGGCCAGAGGGAGGACGGCGTCGACTCCGACCCGCTGGGTCACTTCGATCTTGCCTGGCTCGAACTTCGCGGAGGAGAGCAGGATGAAGTCCTCGGCGAACGACATCGCCTCGGGTGCTTCCACGAAGCCGCGCAGCTCCTGGCGCAGCTGATCGAGCTCGTCGCTGACCTTCTCGACGAGGAGCGCCTTGAACCTGTGCGCATCCATCCCGGGAAGCAGGTCGGACTTGGACAGCGCCAGCACCCAGATGCGCGGGAACTGCGTCAGGGGCTTCCCGTCCTTGAGGAGCTCGGGCTTGAGGCGGAGCAGCTCGGAGCGGATGTTGGTGAGGAGCGACTTCAGGTACAGCTCCTCAGAGCCCTCGTTCTCGAGGAGCAGCTGCCCGTCGACGAGCAGCAGCGCGACGTCCGAGCTGAGCAGCGCCGTGAAGGTCTCCACTCGCCGACGGGTCTCCTCGGCGCCCACCGCGGACTCCTCGAACCACTCGCCCGGGTAGTCGTGCCAGACGAGGCGGAGCGCGTCGAACGGCTTCAACTGCTTCGCCCGCTGCTGGGACCAGGCCTTCGGCCGAACCATGAACGAGTAGGCGGTGTGCGAGAAGCGAGTGGATGCGGGCACCTTCGCTGCGTTCTTCATGCCGAGGTAGCTCTGGTACAGCTTGTCGCTCTGCCCCGTGTCGTCGGCGACGACCTCGTACAGGTTGTCCTTCGCGAACTGCGGCTCCTGCGTCGGGCCGTAGAACGAGGAGACGAGCACCGTCTTCCCGCTTCCGCTGCCGCCGAAGACAGCGATGTGCTGCTCTCGCGTCCTGCTCTTCGCTGATGCCATGGGGGCGTCTCCTGCGGGTCGGGGCGGGTTTCCGCGGGTCTCGCGGAAGTGGTGCGCGGAGCGTCGAGCCTAGGCGCTCGCCTCTGCGGCGTCCTGGGAACTGTCGCCGCCGCCGCCCAGCTCCGCGAACTTCTGCGTCATCGTCGGGTTGCCGCGAGTGAGCTTCTTGATGGTGACGTCCTGCGCCTTGTCGTTCGCGAGGCGCAGGTTGCGTTCGGAGCCGAGGAGCGCATCCTTCACCTTCTGGAGCCGGGCGATGGCCTTGTCGATCTCGTCGATCGCCTCCCCGAAGCGGCGGGATGCGAGCTCGTAGTTGCGGCCGAAGGCGTGCTGGAACTCGTCGAGTCGCTCCTCGAAGTTCGTGACGTCGACGTTCTGCGCCTTCACCGACGCGAGCTCCGCCTTGTACTTGAGGGCACCCGTTGCAGCCGTGCGCAGGAGGCTGATGAGGGGGATGAAGAACTGCGGCCGAACGACGTACATCTTCGGGTAGCGGTGGGAGACGTCGACGATGCCCGTGTTGTACAGCTCGCTGTCGGGCTCGAGGAGGGAGACGAGGACGGCGTACTCGCAGCCCTTCTCGGTGCGGTCCTTGTCGAGCTCCTTGAGGAAGTCCTCGTTGCGCTTCTTCGTGGCCGTGCCGTCTGCTTCGTTCTTCATCTCGAACATGATCGACACGATCTCCGTGCCGTCGGTGTCGGAGTCGCGGAAGATGTAGTCGCCCTTGCTGCCGCTGCGAGCGTCGTTGTCCTTCTCGAAGTACGCGTTCGGGAAGGCGGTGGCGCGGAGCTGGTTGAAGAGCGTCTCGCAGTGCTGCTCGAGGGTCTCCCCGAGCATCTTCGTGGACAGGCGTGCCTTCATGTCCTTGAGGCGCTCGATGGCGTCGTCGCGGTCGCGCAGCTGCGTCTCGTACTTGTCCTTGAGGGAGTTCTCGACGAGCTGGCGTTCGAGCTCCGCCCGCTGCAGGCCGTTCTTCAGCTCGTCGCGTTCCTTCTCGACGCGTCCCACGGCTTCGTTCACGGCCAGCTTCTTCTGCGTCTCGAGCGCGCCGAGCTTCGCTTTCAGCTCCTGGATCTCGGTCTCCTTGGCGGATGCGGCCTGCTGCAGCTCGCTGGCACGCCGCGCCTCCGCGAGCTGCTCTGCGGCCTCGCGCTCCTGTCGTGCCGTCGCGAGTTCGTTCGCGAGTGTGTCGCGCTCCTTCTCGATCTTCTGCAGCGCTTCGGCGATCGCCAGCTTCTGCGAGACCTCACCCGCCTCGAGCTTCGCCTTCAGCTCCTGCAGCTCGGCGTTCTTCTTCGCCGCGGCCGCCTCGAACTCCTGCACGACCCTCGACTCGGCCAGTTCGATCTCGGCGCGCTTCGCCTGCTCGGCGAGCTCGAGCCGCTCGTGGAGGTCCTTCTCGAATTCGCCGTCGCGGACCTGCTTCGCGATATCCGCGTATCCGGCCTCGTCGACCTTGAACGCCTTGTGGCAGTGGGGGCAGGTGATCTCGTGCACGTCAGTTCTCCTTGCAGTGCGTCATCGGCGTTGCTCCGTGTGGTCATCGTAAAGTGCGGCAGCCTCGGGAACGCTCCCCGGGTGTCCGAATGCGACCCAACCGGTGTCTGTGGAGATGAGGCCCCTAACCTGGGCGCATGACGGAACCGGAACGCTCGGAAGGCTCAGGCAGGAAGTCCGCGAACGCGGTCGGGATCGGGATCGCGCTCGGCCTGCCGTTCGGCGCGGCGATCGGGATGCTCCTGCTCGACAACCTCGCGCTCGGCGCAGGCCTCGGGATGCTCGTCGGCATCATCATCGGCGCCGCCTACCAGGCGAGATCGAAGTAGCGGGGCCTACTTCGCCGCGAGGTGCCCGATCACCACGTCGACGCGGTCGCCGACGTCCTTCTTGAGTTTCTTCCTGAGCGCCGCGCTCACCGAGATGAAGTGGTCGCCCTGCCCGGTCGGCATGAGCGCGGAGGTCACGGCCACCCCGTCGACGGTCGTGTCGGCCTTCACCGACTTGCCGGTGCCAAAGAACTCCTTGGAGCCGGGCACCTCGATGACGGACCACGAGGGCATCCATTCCGGATTCACGATTTCACCACTGAAGACGAGCTTGTCGGTCATGGGGTGAGCGTAGCTTCTGCTCTTGTACTTCCGTGGGTCAGCGCGCGTCGTCGGGCTCGTTTTGCATTCGTGGTGGGGTGACGCCCCCTAAGCACTGGCCTCGAGTGCCCGCGAGGCGTTGAACTCCTCGGCCTGCGGATCCAACCTGAAGTCCAAGAGTTCGACGCGTTGTTCTTGCAGAGCATCACGAACCTCGGTTGGTGTCGCTCGGAAGTACTCACGTCTGAAGTTGACCTTGTTGATCCTTCGATCTGCGAAGTGCCTGTGGAGCTGAGCCTCGATTGTGACAGCGTCGTCGGCGAAGAAGAGCGCGTGGACATCGAAGCGAAATGGGACGGAGGCATCGCCAAGTTCGTGCACTCGATCCATGGGCTCGAGTCTTCGGGTGAGGCCAATCTTGACGACTTCAGGTCCGAAGGAGCCAACGTTGCTGATCACGTAGACGTAGCCCGCACGGATGTTTGCTGCTCGGTAGTCCACGTTCTCTATGGCGTGGACAACGTCATCGAGCCGCGCGCGCATTCGTTCGGCCCCGGCAAAATCGCCCTTCGCGTCAAGTGCTGCGATGGTATTGGCGTAGTGGCTGCGCTCCTTCTCTAGGCGCGCCTTCTCTGCTTGCAGTTCCTTCTCTGCTTTCCGCTGCTCACGAAGTTCTTCCTTGTGCGCGCGCTCCGCCTCTTTTTCAGCCTGTTGGGCGCGCAGGTGGCGGTTGGCGAGCTCAAGTTCCTCGAGGCGCAGGGCGTGAAAGTGTGGTGACATGCGGAGTGAGATCATCGTGCCAAGGCGTTCGATCTGTTCTACGGCCTTACTGAGGCGGGACTGGGCGGTGTGGAGATTGCCGGCCCTCACCGCCTTGACACAGTTCTCCGCCTCGGCGTTGTAGGACCGAAGCATGAGCTTGGACATGTCTCGAACGAACTTGCGCCCCTGGGCCTCACTGTTGTTGAACGTAAAGTTGGTGGAGGCCTGGGTTGCTCCACCATCACGGACCGTGATCTTGATTCGTGATCGAACAGCCTCCAAGCGACTCGCAAGGACGATCGAGTCCTCGGCGGGATGTTCGAAGTCGTAGAGCCCATTCTCTTGAATCTCGACTGCTCCCCGAAGATCTAAGAGTCTCGTGTTCAAGGCCGAGGCCTCGTGTTGTCGTTGAGCTAGTTCGTTTTGAGCTCCCCGGATCCGGGATCTTACCTGCTCTTCCTCTGCCAAGAGCGCATCCACCGCTGCGGCGCGTTCTTCGACTTCCAGTAAGCCATGGTGCTCGACCAGCCCCGCAAGTCGTTTGAGTTCCTCGCGCATCAATTCAGCGTGACGACGAGTCCCCAAGACCGGGATCTTCGCGTCCGCGAGTTGCGAGACGACCCGAGGTGTATCCGCTGCCGGACCATGCAGGGCGCTTGTCGTTTGCTGTCCACCGCGCTGCACGTGTTCCGTCCATCGGGCGCCATCCCAGTACCGATGTTCGAACTGCTGAATAGGGTCCGGGTACCAACCGGCGGGAAAGGACGTCTCATTCATGCTCATGAAGAGATGCAACCAGCCCTAGGCGAATCCCCACAACGTCCGGGGATATTCGAATCCGGCTTCTAAGGTCGAAGGCCGACCGCCGCGGCTACCGTTGCGACGGCGGCCTCGAGGCCCAGCTTCACCGAAGCCGCATCCTCCGACTCGCGGATGAAGGCCTTCGCCCCGCGCGGCATGCCGCAGTAGTCGAAGACGCCGTGCTCGATCTGCGTGCTGAACGACTCCTCGTAGCCGTGCCGCGCGAAGGACGCCTCCGAGAAGCCGGAGACCGGCAGCAGGTGCGCCGTCAGGTGCCCGAGCTTCCCCAGCACGCGGCCGTCGTCGCCAAGCTCGAAGGCCCACCCCGTGATGAAGACGCGGTCAATCCACCCCTTCAGCAGCGCCGGCATCGACCACCAGAAGACGGGGAACACAAGGACGACATCGCTCGCGCGGTCGAGTCGCGCCTGCTCGGCGAGCACGTCCGGACCTGTGATCGCCCCGTCCTTGTAATCTGCGCGGTCGCGCGCGGTGAACCGCGGGTCGAAGCCCTCCTGCGCGAGGTGCGCGAGCTCCACCTCCACGCCGTCTGCTTCGAGGCGTTCGCGCAGCTGCAGCGCCGCGGCGTGGGTCAGGGAATCTTCGTCGGGATGCGCGGTCACGATGAGCGTAGGCATCCGATCATTCTCGGGGTCCCACCTCCGACCACGCTCAGGGACGCCGGCTCGCCGCTGCAAGGCGCTCGGCGAGAGCCGTGGATGCTTCGACGAGCTGCTGCGGGCCGAGCACCGTGAAGTCGGCATCGAACCTCGTGATCGACGCGAGGACGCCGGTCCACGACCACGAGCCGAGCAGCACCCGACAGGAGGAGTCGTCGACTTCGGTGACCACCGCATCCGGTAACCACTTCGTGGCTTCGCTCGCTGGAACGCGGAGGAGCAGGTCGCCCGTGCACGGCCACCGGTCTTCCGCGCTCGAGCCTGAGAACCGCGCCGCGAGGAAGGCGGCGGCGTCGCCGCTCGGCAGCTGCCGCTCCTCGAAGTGGGCGCCCAGCTGGCTCCGCGGCACGATCCGGTCCACTCGGTAGACGCGCCACTCACTCCGGTCGAGGTTCCAGGCGACGAGGTACCAGCGCCCGTTCCGTGCGAGCACCGTGTGCGGTTCGAACCGCCGAGGGGGCGTCGGGGTCGCCGCGCCGACGGCGGCGTGCGACGAGTCGCCCGCATAGTCGAACCCAAGCGTGCGGTGCTCCTGGGCCGCTCGGCTCACGAGCTCGAGCACGTCTGGGTCGACGAGCTCCCCGGCCCGCGCGCCGGCCGACCCCGTGAAGCGGATGCCATCGACCCGGTGCCGCAACCTCGACGGCATGACCTGTCGCACCGTCTCCAGGGCACGCGCGGCGGCATCGTCGATATCGACTCCCAGCGCGGGCGCACCGCGCAGTGCCACCGCGATCGCGACGGCCTGCTCGTCGTCGAACCGCAGCGGTGGCAGCTCCGAGCCAGCCGCGAGGCGGTAGCCGCCCGCGGGCCCTTTCCATGCCTCGATCCGATAGTCGAGCTCGCGCAGCCGGTCGATGTCGCGGCGAACGGTGCGCGGGGTCACGTCGAGACGCTCGGCGAGCTCCAGGCCCGACCATTCTCGCCGAGTCTGCAACAGCGACAGCAGGGTGAGGATGCGCGAGGAGGTTGCCGAGGTCATGCGATCAGTGTCCCCCGAGTAGAGGACCGAACCCGTCCGCTACTGCTGTCATCCTCGCCGCAGCGGCACGAGCCGCGCACCATCGAATCCAGTCAGGAAGCGGGAACACCATGAGCATCACCACGACGACCCACCTCAACTTCGCCGGCACCGCGCGCGAGGCACTCGAGTTCTACGCGGGCGTCTTCGGCGGCGAGGTCTCGATCGCCACCTATGCGCAGTTCGGGATGCCCGCCGAGCTGCCGGGCGCATCCAATGTCGTGTTCGGCAGAGTGGATGCCCCCAACGGCTTCCGCGTGCTCGCCTACGACACCCTCGGCGAAGCTGCCGAGGGGCTCGCGGGCGCGGTGGGGGAGACGCGGCGGGAGCAGGGCGCCACCGTGACGACCCAGCCCTTCTTCCTCGCGGCGAGCGGGGACACGCTCGACGAGATCACCGCCTACTGGGATGCCCTGTCCGTGGGGGCCGCCGTCATCGAGCCGCTCGCCGCCTCGGCATGGTCAGCGGGCTTCGGGATGCTCCGCGACCGCTTCGGAGTGACCTGGGTGCTCGATGTCGCGGCTGCCGTCTGAGCCGCCGGGCCGGGGTGTCGGCCACGGCTCACGGTGACATGTCGCCGTGGGCGACGACGCGGCAGAGCTCCACTCGCCCGTCCGGCAGGTGCCAGGCGTGCAGGCGTCTGGCACCCGCCGCCTTGAAGCCGACGGAGTAGCGGAAGCACCTCGCGCCGTCGTCGCGGACGACGTCGTGGGCGTGCGCGCCATTGCCGCTGCGCAGCGGATGCGCGCCCCTCGAGTGCAGGTGCCGACCGCGTCCGGTCACGACGTCGACGGCCGCACGCCACGCTTTCGCCTGGAGCTGCGGCGCGAGTGATCTGACCGAGGCGGCGAAGGCGGGGCCCACGAGGTACTCGCCGAGCGGATGCGCGGCCCGGTCGAACGCGGAGGAGTTCTGCAGCCAGCTGACGTGGATCTGGTGGCGAGCCCATTCCTCCTGGTCGGCGAAGTCGATGCTCGGCACGCCCTCATCCCGGGCCTTCTGGAGGACTCGGAGTCGCTTCTGAACGCCCCGGAGCCGCGCCTCACTCTCGTGGAGTCTCTCGGCGAGGTCGCTGTTCTCCCGGCGGAGTGCGCGCAGCTCTTGGAGGAGCTGCGCGTCGGTCCTGGCGTGCGCGAGCCTTCGTGGCTCGACCTGCTCGCCCGCCTCCACGAGCCGGAGCGTGCCCATCGACATCACTGCTGAGGGTTTGGGTTGCGCGGACATCGGGACTCCTCACCTCGCTGGTACCTGGCGTATTCGGGCCAAGCTATGCGGGCGTCGTCAGCTGCGAAACGGTCGCTGACTCGGGGCGTCTCGGGTCTGAACTTTCCGTCGCACTGCGCTGCGGTGGCGGATGCGCGCTACTCGGGCTTCCATGGGCTGTCGTCGCGCCACGGGGCGACGTCGACTTCGTTGCCCTCCGGGTCGGCGAGCGTCCAGTGCTCCGGGGCGTTGGTGTCGTCGACGATGCGCCCGCCGGCGGCGAGCGCCGCTGCGACGCGAGCGTCAGCCTGGTCGCGTGGAACGTACACGTCGACGTGCATCGTGTTCCGCTCGGCGCGGGGCGCGTCGATCTGCTGCAGCCAGACGTTCGGTCCGACGGCGATCGGGTCGGCGAGGTCTTCGCCACCGCGCCGCTCGTACGCGAGGACTGCTTCCCAGAAGGGGAGCGCGGCATCGACGTCGACGACGTCGATCGCGATCTGGATGCTCTGCACGGCGCCCGTGCTCGCCTCGATGCCCAGCCCGCGGGCGATCTCGGAGATGCGTGCGGCGAGGGCGGTGTCTCGTTCGCTGATATCGCCCACGTCGTGGCTGATGAGGCGCACCATGACCGAGCCGTAGCGGAGGTCCACGTCGGGGTGATGATCGGCTTCGTCGGCGGCGCGGGCGATCTCAGCAACGAACGCGGCACCTTTCGCGAAGCCGCCGGTCGTGAAGTTCGCGCGGGCGCCGTCGCCCACGACCCGCCAGTCGGCGGTGCCGTCCGCTTGCCGAAATTGTCTGGGGGAGACTCGATCGCTCATGACGGCGATTCTCGCCGAAGCGGGTGAGTTATGCCGGTGAGATGTGGCGAGCGGGGAGCGGGCTGGAGTAGACGACGTTCGTCGTGATGCCCCCGAGCATCGCCAGGCGGCTCGTGATCCGCTCGAGGTCCCGCATCGACCTGGCGAGCACCTTGATGATGAAGCAGTCCGCCCCGGTCACATGGTGGGCTTCCACGATCTCCGGCGTCGTCGCGACGAGGTCGTGGAACGGCTTGTAGTTGCCGGAGGGGTAGGCGAGTCGCACGAACGCCATGACCGTGTACCCGAGCGCCTCCGCGTCGACGGTGACCGCGTAGCCGGTGATCACGCCGGTGTCCGTGAGGCGGCGCACCCGCTCCGCCGTCGCGCTGGGCGACAGCAGGACCGACCTGGCGACGTCGGCGATGCTGGCGCGACCGTCCGATTGCAGGTGCGCCAGGATCGCATGATCGGTGCCGTCGAGGCTGGACCGTTGATCGGGTGGCATGAGCCCGAAACTACCGTGGAATCCGTTCCCTCGAGAGCGGAGGGCCGTTGAGTGAGCCTTCACTCTCCGCGCAGCCCCGGATTGAATGGATGGCACACCAACAACCGAAGGATCCGCCCTCATGTCACTCCACGCAGTCCCCGCCGTGACCTCCGCCGTCGACCTCTACTTCCAAGCGCTGCACGAGTGCGATGTCACCAAGCTCGACCGGGTCTTCGACAGCTCCGCGAGCCTGTACGACGTCACCGACGGGACGTTCACCGCCATGCCCTTCGCCGAGTGGCGCGAGATCGTCGCCAATCGACCGTCGCCGCAGTCGGTCGGGCAGGCGCGCGAGGACGAGCTGCTGTCGCTCGACTTCCTCTCCGCCGACCTGGTCGTCGCGAAGGTGCGGCTGAGGATCCTCGACCAGGTCTTCGAGGACCACCTGTCGCTCGCCAACATCGACGGTGATTTTCGGGTCGTGGCGAAGACCTGGCGCGACGCCTAACGCTGCCGCTCGGCCTCCTCCGGTGCCTCCGCGACGACGGCCCCTTCAGCCGCCTCGGCTGCCTCCGAGTTCGGCGGCGGAGTCTCCGCGTACGACTTCGAGAGGAGACGGTACTGCGGGGATGCGAACGCGACGATGACGAGGCCGAGCAGCAGGACGCTCGCGACCAGGAACACCAGCGCGATCCCGCGGGCATCGCCGTCGCCGAGCATCCACCCCAGCGACTCCTGGCCCTCGCGGGACTCCATGTATGGGATGAGCCAGAACTCCGCGATGGGGCCGATCATGAACGCGCTGATGGGCGTCGAGGCCGACTCGACGGTGGCCGCGAAGCCGAACACGCGTCCCTGCTTCTCGAACGGCACCACGCGTTGGATGACGGTCTGCTCTGCCGCCTCCGCGATGGGCATGATCGCCATGAAGATGAACATGCCGACGATGAACAGCCAGCCGTACTCGCGTATGGTGAACGTCGCGCCGAGCAGGGCGACGCCGATGTTGACGATGAGGAGGGTGCGGACGGGGTTCTTCCCGAGGCCGAACTTCGCGACGAGGCCGCCGCCCACGATGAAGCCGATGCTCGTGACGCCGAGCCAGACTCCCCACATCTCGACCGAGAAGAGGGTGAGGCCATACGGGTCCATGAGCGCCATGAAGACGCCGCCGACGAGGTTGTTGAGCGTCGTGAAGAGGATGAGCGCGAGCAGGCCGGGCACGAGCATGACGGCGGGAATCGCGCCGCGGAAGTTGACCTTCGCAGCGCCTCCTTCTGGGTCGTGGGCGATGCCGCGTTCGGGGATCGACACGAAGAGGAGGTGAGCGAACGAGACTGCGGTCGCGACGATCGCGATGAGCACGGTCGGCCCCATGCCGAGCAGGCCGATCGACAGGCCGGAGAACACGCTGGTGACCATGAACGCGATGCCCTGCACCGTGCCGACCAGGCCGTTCGCCCGGTCGCGCCGGTCGGCGGGCACCAGCAGCGTGACGGTGGTCGACAGCGCGATGTTGCGCAGGTTCTCGACGACCCCGCCGACCAGGATGACGCCGGCGAAGAGCCAGAACCAGATGCCGTTCCAGTCGACGAGCGCCTCCTCCGGGAAGCTCAGGTAGAGCACGCCGGCGAGCAGGTAGGTGATGAGGGTCACCGCGCTCGAGATGAGCATGACGGCCTTCTTCTTCATGTGATCGACGATCGCGCCGAAGATCATGCCGAAGACCGCCACGAGCAGCATGTAGCTGCCGCCGATGATGGACGTCGCCAGCACCGAACCCGTTTCGAGGTACGCCCAGAAGGTGAGCGCGAACCACAGGTAACTCGTCGTGACGTTGGCGATGAGCGTGTTGACGAGCACCTGGTAGAAGCTGCGCAGGGTCGCCAGCGTCGGCACGTCCTGATGCGGCAGCGCTCGCGGCGAGGCCTCTGGAGCCGAGGAGCGTTCTTCAGGTGTGGACGGGGGTGTGGTGTCGGCCATGCGTATCCCTGATTTCCTGAATCGGTGTTCTCATCATCCACCTGTCCTCCGACATTCGGAAGCGGGTCGGGTGATGCTTGCAGGATTCACGATGACGGTAATTGCGGACGGATGCTGGCCGCTATCTCCCTACGATGGGATCATGTCCACCGGATCCCGCATGCTCACGCTGCTCACGCTCCTCCAGAACCACCGGTTCTGGACCGGCGATGAGCTCTCCGCGAAGCTCCGGGTGAGCCCGCGCACGCTGCGGCGTGACGTCGAGCAGCTCCGGGAGCTCGGCTACCCGGTTGAGACGACGCGCGGCGTCGGGGGCGGGTACCGGCTGAGCGCTGGCGGTTCGCTCCCGCCACTCATGGTCAGCGACGAGGAGGCCCTGGCGATCGTGCTCGGACTCAGGGCCGTGACTGCCAGTGGGGTCCAAGGGGTGCAGGACGCGGCGGTCGGCGCGCTCGCGAAGATCGTGCCAGTGCTGCCGATGCACGTGCGCAAGCTCGCTGCTGGTATCGGCTCGACGGTCGGTGCCGGGCAGGCGCGCGAGGGGGCGCCCCAGGTCGAGGTCGCCGTGCTCGCCAGCGTCGCGACGGCCTGCCGGGACCGCACGATGCTGGCGTTCGACTACGAGAAGCGCGATGGTGCCCTCTCGAGTCGGCTCGTCGAGCCGCACGCGCTCGTCCCGGTCGCCCGCCGCTGGTACCTCGTCGCGTTCGACGAGGGGGCGGGCGGCTGGCGCACGTTCCGCCTCGACCGGATGCGCGGCGTCGAGTCCCTGCCGAAGAGCTTCGGCTCGCGGCCCATTCCGGGAGGCGATGCTGACGCGTTCGTGCAGTCGAGCATCCGCAACCTGCCCACCCGCTACGAGGCGGTCGTGCGAGTCGAGGTGCCAGCCGAGCAGGCACGGGCGGAGGTCGGTCAGTGGGGTGTGGTCCTCGAGCTCGAAGAAGGGTGGAGCGAGGTGCGGATGCGCACGGACGACCTCGACTACGTCGTCTACCTGCTCGCCAGGCTCGATGCCCGGTGCGAGGTCGTCGGACCACCTGAACTCGTCGACGCGCTGCGAGCCTGGGGTCGCCGGCTGCTGCGCGTCGGCCTCCCAGAGGAGGCGGACGCCCCTGAGTGACTGCGCCGGTGTCAGACGTAGCGATTCATGGCCGCGAACTCGATGGAGACGTCCCTGATGTCGTCCCAGGTGAGTGCGCAGGCGGAATCGGTCGCCGGTGGCTGCGCGGCTCGGTCGCGGATGCGTCGAGCGAGCAACTCAGGGTCGTCGCAATCGGCGACGAGGAGAAATGTCGTGACCAGGTAGTCGCCGTGTTCTCTCGCGACCCGTTCGCAGAGTCGCGAGGCGGCCTGCTCGCAGGCGGTGAGAACGATCGAATCACTGAGGCCCGGGTTCGCGAGCACCACGATGACGTGGCGCAGCTTCGGCAGCTTCGAGGAGAGCGCGACGCAGTCGTGCATGACCTCCTGGAGGAGGTCGGACAAGCTTCGGCGATTCTCTCTTCGAGAGGCGTCTCTTCCGATAACCAGGGAGACAGGAGAATCCGCCAGTCCCTCGAATGTCGAGGCTCCGTTTTCATCTGACCGAAAACGTGGATCAAGGGCGGCAAGGCACGGTAAGGCGTCGCCCCGAAGAATGAGCTTGGGCACGATCTCCTTGGCTGCTTTTCCTGCGTGACGATGCCCCGGCGCCGAAAAGGCGCCGGGGTTCGACGAAAACATGGCTTGATACCTCGTTCAGAGCTGCGAAGGAGGCGCATGGGAGCCTCCGGTGGTCTCAGGTGTCCCGTGTGGCCTGTCGTTCTAGCTCTTTCGCTTGAACGGGTCCTCTGCCTGGGTCTTGTCTCGCTTGAGTGCGCGTCGCTCCTTCAGCGTGAGCTGTGGTGCCTTCTTCGCGTTTTCCTTGGACTTTCTGTCTGCCATTCTCTTACTCGCTTCCCTTTTCTCAGCTGGCGGGTATCCGGACGACCATAGTCCATTTCCTGCGCGTTCTCATCCTCGGGGTAAATGCCTTTTCTGGGGGCTTTTGGGCTATCATGATCGTTTACCCTTTTGTCGCCTCGCGACATGAAAGAGGAGGTTCCCGTGGAAACGGTCTGGATGACGCCGACGGCATTGCGTGCCCTGCAGGACGAGCTCGAGGCGCTGCTGCGCGGGGGCGCCGACTCGTCGGCGCGAGGCAGGGAGATTCGAAAGCTCATCGATCATGCCGAGGTCGCCGCCAAGCCCGACGATGGGCTCGTCGAGGCTGGTATGCAGGTCACGGTGCGCTTCGACGACGCCGGGCGCGAGGCGACCTTCCTGCTCGGAAGCAGGGTGCTCGCCGGGTTGGACCCGAGCGTCGCGATCGACGTCTACTCGTCGGACTCGCCCCTCGGGGAGGCCATCCTGGGGAGCCGAGTCGGCAGCACGGTGACCTTCACGCCACCGGCCGGTCAGCAGTGCGTCACCATTCTGTCTGCCGTGCCGTTCTCCTGGTAGTGCTCTCGCCCGGGGAGAACTCCCCGGGCGATAGCGGGAATTCACCGGGGAAATCCGGGTATCGTAAGCGCCTCTTCTCCGCACCTCGGTGCGAGAGCCGCAGCCGTACGACCTCCCCGATGGCTTCCGCAGATTGGACCCCCGCCATGCCCCGCACCACACCCTCCACACACGCCGCCGGCGCCTCGAACAGCGAGCGACGCGAGATCGGACGCCGCAGCATCCTCACCGGAGCAGCCTGGTCTCTTCCGGTCATCGCTCTGGCCAGTGCCGCCCCGGCCTCCTCCGCGAGTGGCGCGACCGGCGCAGACCTCCAGCTCACGAACGGAGCCGGCTACACCGACTCCTGGTACAGCGAGGACGGCCTGCAGCTCCAGTCGCTCACGGTCGGGACCATGTTCTCCGTCACGAATCTGAGCACGGCGCCAGCGCCGACGGGATTCACGGCGCGCGCGAGCTGGGACGCCCGCTGGGCGACGGCAGTCGAATGGACCGAAGGCTCGGTTCCGGGGCCGATCACGACGGTCGGGAACGTCTCGACCCAGTCGGCCGAGCACCCGGAGCCGATTGCGGCTGGGGCGGAGGGTCGGCTCCGTGTCCTTCCCACTCAACCGAGCGCGCTGACGGAGATGCTCCCCGACCTCGCGCCCTGGAAGGTCGAGGTGATCACCAGCGGAGACCCGGACCTGAGCAACAACACCGTCACGTACACGTCCCAGATCGAGGACATCGAGCCGTGGGATGCGACGCTCTCGACCGTGTGGGGAGTGCATCCGGTCACGATCGATGGAAGCGAGTACACCTACTCCTTCCCGCGGCAGCTCACGATCACGTCCACCGGACCCAACCCGATCCCTGCCGGCGAGACCATCGAGTACTCGTTCGCGAGCCAGCCGACCGACTTCATTACCGCGTTCGACGTCGCCACGGTGGCGATCGACGGGGCTGCTCGCCCCGGCTTCCTGAACGAAGAGGGCTGGGCCACGGCGCCGAGCAAGGTGTGGACCACGACGCAGGAGGTTCCCGTCGGCTCGACGCTCACCCTCGACTTCACGTTCTCAGCGGGCCCGAACGCCGAGGAGGGCGTGGTCACCTCGCTCGCCTACGGCTACCTGCGCGGCGGGAAGCAGCGCGTTCCTCGCGAGGACATCCAGTTCCTCGCGCCGCGGACGTCGCTCGCGGTCTAGTTCTCGGAGCGTTCCGCGACGAAGCGTCTGGTGACGGCGATGTCCCGCTCGCCCAGGCCAGCATCCACGAGTTCGTCGAAGGCGGCCCGCAGGGTGGGGAGCAGCACTGGGTGCGTGCCGGTCGCGTCGGCGACGTCGGCTGCGAAGGTGAGGTCCTTCACCATGTACTTGGCGACGCCGGAGGGGGAGTCGTCTCCCGTGACGAGCTTCTCGCGCCTGCTCTCGAGCAGCTTGGATCCGGCGTAGCCGCCGCCGAGCAGGTCCCAGAGCACGGCGAGATCGATGCCGCTGCGCTCGGCGAGCACGCTCGCCTCGCCGAGTGCCAGGATCGTGGACGACACGATCATCTGGTTGCAGGCCTTCGCGACCTCGCCGGCGCCGAGCGGCCCGAGGTGCACGGGGCGTCCGCAGGGGTTCAGGATGCTCGTGGCCGTCGCGACCTCGTCGTCACCTCCGCCGAGCATGATCGAGAGCGTGCCAGCCTTCGCGCCGTCTTCGCCTCCGGAGACGGGGGAGTCGATGACGCGAACGCGACCCTCGCTCTCGCTGGCCAGGCGCTCCGCGAGCTCGCGGAGCCCGGTTGGCGACACGGTGGAGCCGACCATGATGAGCAGCTCTCCTGCGCCAGCGAGCAGGCCGTCGTCCCCGGCGAGCACGGCCTCGAGCTCTGGGAGGTCGGGGAGCATGACGAGGATCGCGTCGCTGGCCGCGGCGAGTTGGCGTGGCGACTCGTGCCAGGTGGCGCCCGCTTCGATGAGGGCGGTTGCCCGGTCGGGGCGGCGCCCCGTGAGCTGGAGGGTGCCGTGCGTGGCGAGCAGGTGGCCGGCCATCGGGAGACCCATGGCGCCGAGGCCGAGTACGCCGACGCGAGGAGTGTGAGCAGCAGTGGTCATGAGCACACCCTAGCCTGCTGATCATTGTGTAGGACAGTGTCCACAGTGTTGAATCGACGTAGACTTCACCACGAGAGACTGCACCTGTCGCCACGAATCGAAGAGGATCCCATGACTGACAGCCCCCAGAAACTGCGCGCGGTCGTCGCCGTCGACCTGAGCGAGGAGCTCTGCCAGCTCGTCGAGCGCCTCGAGCCTCGACTCGAAGTCGTGCGGGACCACACGTTCTACCGGCCTATGCGAGGGCCCGCCGACTGGTCCGGAGATCCGAGCGTGACTCGAACTCCCGAGCAGCAGGCCGCGTTCGACGAGCTGATCGACTCGGCCGACGTCCTCTTCGGGCTCCCGGATGTCGACTCCGCCTCCCTCGCGCGCACGGTCGCGGCCAACCCGCGACTCCGCTGGGTGCATGCGACGGCGGCGGGCGGTGGAGGGCAGGTGAAGGCGGCGGCCCTCGGCCAGGATGCGCTCGAGCGAATCGTCTTCACGACGAGTGCCGGAGTCCACGGCGGGACCCTCGCCGAGTTCGCGCTCTTCGGCGTGCTCGCCGGGGCGAAGGATCTTCCGCGCCTGCAGCAGCAGCAGTCGGCCCGGCAGTGGACGGGCCGCTGGGAGATGCGCCAGCTCGATGAGATGACCGTGCTCATCGTGGGCCTCGGCGGCATCGGCAAGGCGGCGGCGCTGAAGTTCTCGGCCCTCGGTGCCACCGTGCTCGGCACGACGCGCAGTGGCGAGGCTGTCGAGGGTGTCGACAGGCTCGTGCCCATCGACCAGCTCGCCTCGGCCGTGTCCGAGGCTGACGCCATCGTTGTCACGCTCCCCGGCACCGATGCAACGACGGGACTCCTCGGTGAGGAGGTCTTCGCGAACGTGAAGCCGGGTGTCATCGTCTCCAACGTCGGGCGCGGCACGGTCATCGACGAATCCGCGCTTCTCGCGGCCCTCGACGACGGCCGCGTCGGGTTCGCGGCCCTCGACGTCTTCGAGGTGGAGCCGCTGCCAGCCGAGAGCCCGCTCTGGGCGCACCCGAACGTGCTCGTCAGCCCGCACACGGCCGCGCTCTCGAGCGCGGAGGAGCCCCGAATAGCGAAGCTCTTCGCCGAGAACGCGCGCCGGCTCCTCGACGGTGAGCCGCTCAAGAACGTTGTCGATATCGTCGAGTTCTACTGATTTCCCACCTGTGGGCCCGTTGCGACGTCAACGGGCCAGCAGGAGTGACGAGGCGAGGAGCGGCACCGTGCCAGAAGCTGCGGATGCATCAACGAAGGCGGGCGCGCAGGACGCGCCGGAGCGCGACCTCGCGCCGGCGGTGACGCGCTCGCTGCGCATCCTGTCGCTGCTGGCCGACGCTGATGGCGCGCCCATGACGCTGAGCGATATCGCCAGGGCGCTCGGTATCGCGAAATCGTCGACCGCCAATCTGGTCGCCGTGCTCGAAGACGGGCGGATGCTGCAGCGTGTGCCGCAGGGGTACCAGCTGGGCAGGCGCACGGCCGAGCTCGGCGGCGCGTTCGCGCAGCAGTTCAACCAGATCAGAGAGTTCTTCGGGGTATGCGATGCGTCTCCCGTGCTTCGCAGCGAGCTCGTGCAGGTGGTCATGCTGGACGGCCCGGACACGGTCTACCTCGCTCGTCACGAGGGTCGACGGCGCTACCAGCTGGGCACGCCGCTGGGTTCGCGCCTGCCGGCGGCGCTCACGGCCTCGGGTCGTGCGCTGCTCATGCGTCTCGACGACGAGGAGGTCGTGGAGCTCGTCGGCGCCTCCGCCTCCTTCCCGAAGCTGACGCCGCAGAGCATCGGGACGACGCGGGAGCTGCTCGACTGCCTCGCCGTCGCTCGGGAGCGCGGCTACTCGATCGACTCGAACGGCTCGGTCGGGGGAGTGACGGGCGTCGCGGTGCCGCTCGCCTCCTGGTCGCCGAGTGATCCCCCGTTTGCGCTCGGGGCGGCTCTGCCGACGGAGCTCGCGGATGCTGAGCACGTCGCTCGCGTCGGTGCGGCGCTCGTCGAGGCTGCGCGGGAGCTCACGAACCCGCTGGCAGGGCGGTAGCTCAGGCCTCGGCAACATCTCGTGCGTTCAAAGTGTTGAACGTCGTCCACTGGAGTGTTAGCTTGTGGTCAGCAAGCATGCACCGACGGGCTCACCACGGCCTCGGTGCACCGCACATCAAAGGAGATGTTTCGTGACTGAGAACACCCGGCCTCCAGTGCCGACCGACGACCCGGAGTACGCAGACAACCTGCGCCGCGCGACGTTGGCCTCGAGCATCGGCTCCGCCCTCGAGTACTTCGACTTCGCGCTCTACGGCCTCATGACCGCGCTCGTCTTCAACAAGCTCTTCTTCGACCAGAGCGACCCGGCCGTCGCCGTCATCGGGGCCTTCGCCATCTACGGCGTCGGCTTCGTCGCCCGACCCTTCGGCGGGCTCTTCTTCGGCACGATGGGTGACCGCCTCGGCCGCAAGGGCGTGCTTGTCATCACGATCGTGCTCATGGGCGGCGCATCCACCGCCATCGGCCTCCTCCCCACCTACGAGACGATCGGGCTGTGGGCCCCGGCGCTGCTCGTTCTCCTGCGTCTCGCACAGGGCTTCGGCGCCGGCGCCGAGCAGGCCGGTGCCACGGTGCTCATGGCCGAGTACGCGCCCGTGAAGCGACGCGGGTTCTTCTCCGCGCTCCCGTTCGTCGGCATCCAGGCCGGCACGCTCCTCGCGGCCGTGGTCTTCAGCCTGCTGACGCTCATGCCGGATGAGGCGTTCCTGTCGTGGGGCTGGCGGATCCCGTTCCTCGGGTCCTTCGCCCTCATCCTCGTCGCGCTGTTCATCCGCATGCGCCTCCGTGAGACCCCGACGTTCGTCGAGCTCGAGAAGAGCGACCAGGTCGCCGACCACCCGATCCGTGAGATCTTCACCCGCGGCATGCCGGGCGTCATCACGGGCATCGGCCTGCGCATGGCCGAGAACGGCGGCTCGTACATCTTCCAGAACGTGTCGCTGGCGTTCGTCGCCGGCACGTTCATCGCGAACCCCGTCGACCGCGGCATCGCGACCTGGGGTGTCACGATCGGCTCGCTCATCGGCATCTTCTCGGTGCCGCTCACAGGTCACCTCTCCGACAAGCTCGGCCGCCGCGCCGTCTACCGGTTCGGCGCCGTCTTCATGCTGCTCTTCGCATTCCCCGCATGGTGGATGCTCTCGCTCGGCAACGGACCCCTCACGATCGCCGTCATCGCCGTCGGTATCGGTGTGGCCGTCAACTCGATGCTCGGGCCGCAGTGCGCCATGCTCCCTGAGCTGTTCGGCAACAAGCACCGCTACCTCGGCGTGGCCATGGCCCGAGAGCTCTCTGCCGTGCTCGCCGGCGGCCTGGCCGGCGTGGTCGGCACGTGGCTGCTCACGCTCACCGGCGGCAACTGGGTGGTCATGGGGCTCTACCTCGCGACGCTCGCCGCGATCACCACTGCAGCGACGTTCCTCGTTCCAGAGACGAAGGGCCGCGACCTGCTCCGCAAGGAAGACGCCATTCGCGTCTCCACCGACGAGGAGGACACCGGCCTGATCGACCTGCAGGACATCTACGAGGCCGCAGCTGCCGCAGGCACCGCGAGCAGCGCATCCGCCGCGGTGGGGGCCAAGTCGTGAGCCTCCCCGCCGGGCTGAAGGCGTTCGACCTCACGGGTCGGACAGCCCTCGTCACGGGGTCGAGCCAGGGCATCGGCCGGGCACTCGCGGGCGGTCTCGCCGCCGCGGGGGCCAGGGTCGTGGTGCACGGACGGGACCGGGCGAAAGCCGAGCGCGCGGCGGCGTCCATCGCCGAGGCCCTCGGCCTCGAGGGAACGACGGCCGAGCCGATCGTCTCGACCTTCGACGTGACGGATGCGTCAGCCGTCGATGCCGGCATCGGCGAACTCGAGGCGAGCATCGGAACGGTCGACATCCTCGTCAACAACGCGGGCATCCAGCGGCGCGCCCCCATCGCCGAGTTCACCGACTCCGACTGGCATGAGCTGCTGGCCACGAACCTCACGAGCGCTTTCCTGCTCTCGCGCCGCGTGGCTCGCGGCATGCTCGAGCGCGGCACCGGCAAGATCGTGAACATCGGGAGCGTGCAGTCGCAGATCGCCCGCCCCTCGATCGCGCCGTACAGTGCGACGAAGGGCGCCATCGTGATGCTCACGAAGGGGCTCTGCGCCGACCTCGCGCCGGCGGGGATCACCGTGAACGCGCTTGCGCCCGGCTACTTCGCGACCGAGCTCACGAAGGCGCTCGTCGACGACGCCCAGTTCTCGGCCTGGGTGGCCCAGAGGACGCCCGCCGGGCGCTGGGGGCAGGTCGACGAGCTCGTCGGCACGCTCGTGTTCCTCTCCAGTGACGCTTCGGCGTTCGTGAACGGCCAGACGATCTATGTCGATGGCGGAATGACGGCGGTTGTGTGATGCGAATCTCCAGGATCCAGACCAGTGACGGCACCGTCACGCACGCGTTCGCCGATGGCGACTCGTGGGTGCCCTGCAGCGACCCCTACGAGGCGTTCGCACGCGGCGTCGAGCCGACGCGCGAGGGCGAGGATGTCGCGGGTGCGACGCTGCTCGCTCCGAGCGAGCCGCGCATCGTCGTCGGGATCGCGCAGAACGGCCCAGAGCATCCCTCTCCGGTGCAGGCCTGGCTGAAGAGCCCCCGCACGGTCGTGCCGAGCGGAACCCCGGTGGCGCTGCGCCGAGGCGTCGGCAAGGTCGTCATCGAGGGCGAGGTGTGCGTCGTCATCGGCCGTGACGCGGTCGACGTGTCTGCGGAGGACGCGCACACCGTGATCCTCGGTCTCACCGCCGTGAACGACATCTCGAACCCAGACCGGGGCAGCATCGACCCCCGGAACTTCGAGGGCAAGGGCGGCGTCGGCTACACGCCGCTCGGCCCCTGGATCGAGACGGGAGCGGACCTCGCCGCCGCCGAGCTCGAGGTGCGCATCAACGGCGAGCGGAAGGTGCTCACCGGAAGCCAGGAGCTGCCAGCGGGCATCGCCGAGTGCGTCGCCTACGTCACGAGCTGGGTGCCGCTCGGCCCCGGCGACATCATCATGACGGGCGCCCCGAAGTCGGGGTTCGCAGCCGAACCCGGGGACCTCATCGAGATCACCGTCGCGGGCGTGCCGCTGGTGACGCCGTGCGTCTGACTCACGAACCATTCGACGTGCAAGGAGATCGCAAGTGACCCAGGAGAACCTCGGAGTCGTCGCCCACGGCAAGGACGACCTGCGGCTCGATGCGCTGCCGGAACCGGAGCCGACCCCGGATCAGGCCGTCGTCGCGATCGCGTATGGCGGCGTGTGCGGATCGGATCTGCACTACTGGATGCACGGGGCCGCGGGGGAGTCGATCCTGCGTGACCCGCTCCTCCTCGGCCACGAGATCGTCGGCACCGTGCTCGAGGCAGCGGCTGACGGGAGCGGCCCTCGGGTCGGCCAGCAAGTCGCCGTCCACCCCGCCACGCAGGGTGAGGATGGCGTGACGCCCTACCCGGCCGAGCGACCGAACCTCTCTCCTGCCGGCACCTATCTCGGCTCTGCCGCGCGCATCCCGCACACCCAGGGGGCGTTCGCGCGTCGCGTCGCCCTGCCAGCACGCATGCTCCGCGTGCTGCCAGCGGGCCTCGACCTCAAGCTGGCATCCCTCGCCGAGCCGGCCTCCGTCGCCTGGCATGGAGTCGGGCAGGCTGGAGACGTGCGAGGCAAGCGCGTGCTCGTCATCGGCGCCGGCCCGATCGGTGCGCTCGTCGTCGCCGTGCTGAAGCACCACGGCGCCGCCGAGATCATCGCGAGCGACCTCCACGAGCTGCCGCTCGCCGTCGCCACCGAGCTCGGGGCAAATCGCGTCATCGACGCGCGCGATGCGGCGGCGATCGCCGCCGTGCACGCCGACGTCGTCATCGAGTCGTCTGGCACGGTGCCGGGGCTCGCCAGCGCCATCCGTGGCGCCGGTCGCGCGGGCCGCGTCGTCCTGCTCGGTCTGCAGCGCAGCGGTGAGGTCCCCGCCCTGCTGTCGCTCGCGATCACTCGCGAGCTGACCCTCGTCGGCTCGTTCCGCTTCACCGACGAGATCGACGCCGTGATCGGCGCGCTCGCCGACGGCTCACTGGTCGTGGATGCAGTGCTCACGCACGAGTTCCCGGTCGAGCAGGCGCTCGAGGCGTTTGCCGTGGCCGGTGATGCCTCCAGGTCGTCGAAGGTGCTGCTCTCGTTCGCCGAGGCCGAGGCCGACGCCGACGCTCGCGTGGACGGGGCCGCGTCGTGAGCGCTGCGGAGGCCGAAGGCGCCGCGCGTCCCGCTCCTGCGCATCCGCCCATGGTCGTCATGGGGGTGCAGGGCACGGGCAAGACCACGATCGGCTCGGCACTGGCGGCACGACTCGACGTGACCTTCATCGACAGCGACGACCTGCACCCGCCCGCCAACAAGGCGAAGATGGCGGCAGGGAACCCCCTCGACGACGAAGACCGCGTGCCCTGGCTCAAGGTCATCGGCGCGACGATCGCCGCGAACGCCGCCGAAGGGCGCGTGACGATCGTCGCCTGCTCGGCGCTCAAGCGCTGGTATCGGGAGCTGCTGCGCTCGAGCGTGCCAGAGCTGCGCTTCATCCACCTGTCAGGCCAGCGCGACCTCGTCGCCTCACGCCTCGCAACGCGACAGCACGAGTTCATGCCGACGACGCTGCTCGACAGTCAGTTCGAGGTGCTCGAACCGCTCGCGCCCTGGGAGGCGGGGGTCGTGGTTCCCGTCGCGGGCACGCCAGCCGAGATCGTGGACGCGATCGTCGCGTACCTCGAAGGAGCCGAACCCTCCGAAGCCTGAGGGGCCGTCAGAGCTCGACCTTCACCGTGCTCGCGAAGTCGACGCCAGTCGCATCGACGAGTGCCCCCACAAGCGGGTGCCATGGGCGAGTGTTGGGCCCGGACAGCACGAGCTGCCGCGGCCTGCGTGCCGTGAGCGGGCGCATCACGAGGTCGTCCGGGAGCATCCCGCGCCCCAGGGACGGGATGACGGCGACACCCATGCCCTGCTGCACCATGCGGAACATCGTGCTCATCTCGCGGACGCGGTGCGAGAAGACGTAGGGGAGCCCGAGCTCGTCGTGCATCTTCCTGACGTGCGTCTCGCATCCGCCCGTCGACACGATGAGGCCGTCGTCGTCGAGCTCGTCGAGCGGGATTGAGTCCTGCTGCGCGAGCGGGTGGTCGGCAGGCACAAGCGCGGCGAACTCGTCCGTGGCGACGAGGAGCCCGCCTGGCGGCGCGGGGGATGGCTCGACGAGGACCGCGGCGTCCACGAGTCCCGCTTCGAGCCACTCGGGCATCTCCTCGTCGTCGCCCTCGTAGATCGACACGGCGATGTTGGGCAGCCGCGCGGACCACAGGGCCAGCAGGTCAGGGACCAGTCCCTGGCAGACCGTCGCGACGGCCCCGAGTCGGACGGTGCCGGACAGGGTCTCGTCGCGGCGCACGGCGCTCTCCAGCGCTGAGACGGAGGCCAGCGCGGCTCGCGCGTGCTCGATCACGCCGAGGCCGAGCGCGGTGAGGGTGATCCCGCCGTCGCGGCGCAGGACCCGGCCGCCGACAGCCTTCTCGAGGCCCGTCACGGAGTGCGAGATCGCCGACTGGCTGACCCCCAGCTCGGTGGCGGCAACGGTGAAGGACGCGCGATCCACGACCGTGACCAGCGCACGGAGCTGGGCGATGGTGACGCTCATGAGGTCTCCTCATGTGGGGATGAAGCAGATGCATTTGCCTCATGTCGGGGTGCCGCCAACAATAAGTCCCATGAGACCTACCGGCAACACCCGCGGCACCGTCGCCGCCTTTGTCGTCCTCTCCCTCGTCTGGGGTGCGAGCTTCCTCTTCATGAAAGTCGGGCTCGAGGGGCTCAGTCCAGCGCAGCTCGTGTTGGGACGGCTCACGCTGGGGGCCGCGGCACTCGTCGCGATCATGCTGGTCACTCGGCGACGCTGGCCCAGGGGTCGGAAGATCTGGGTGCACATGCTCGTCGTGTCCCTCGCGCTCGCGGTTGTGCCCTATTCGCTCTTCGCCTGGGCTGGGCAGTACATGCCGAGCAGCCTCTCGAGCATCTACAACGCGACGACACCCATCATGACGCTCCTGCTCATGCCGCTTGTGCTCGTCGGCGAGCGACTCACGCGCACGCAGATCGTCGGCCTCGTGGTCGGCCTGAGCGGGGTCGTCGTGCTCGCGGGTCCCTGGCAGCTCATCGGCACGGGCCAGGTGCCCGAGCTGCTTCCCGCCCAGCTCGCCTGCCTCGGCGCCACCATCTCCTACGGATTCGCCGGGCTCTACATGCGCCGGTTCCTCACGAGCTCGGGATACGACACGATCACCCTGTCGACCGTCCAGATCGGCCTGGCCGCCGTCATCGTGTGGCTCCTCGCGCCCCTCACCGCGCGGGGCGAGGTCGCGATCGACCTGCCGGTGCTCCTGGCCGTCGCGGGGCTCGGCGTGCTCGGGACCGGACTCGCCTACATCTGGTACAACCGCATCCTGCGCGACTGGGGTCCGGCCCGCGCATCCACCGTCACCTATCTCTCGCCAGTTGTCGGCGTCATCCTGGGGGTCGTGGTGCTGGGGGAGTCGGTGCACTGGAACCAGCCGCTCGGCGGTCTGATCGTTGTGGTCGGGGTGCTCGCGAGCCAGGGGCGCGTGCCAGAGATGCGGGCTCGAACCGCCGTCGCCGCCCCTGTCGCTGCTCCCGTCGAAGGTGTGCTGCCAGTGGAGTCGAGCACGCGGGAATAGATCCGTACGCGCTACGTTGTATGCATATGCATGGAGTTGGGAATCCAGAAGCAGGACCGACCCGGCCCGTGCATCCACAACGAAAGGGCTGAACATGCAGTTCGGAATCTTCTCCGTCAGCGACATCACACGCAACCCGGTCACCGGCGAGACGCCGAGCGAGGCCGAGCGCATCGACGCGATCGTCAAGATCGCCCAGAAGACCGAAGAGGTCGGCCTCGACGTCTTCGCCATCGGCGAGCACCACAACCCGCCCTTCTTCTCCTCCTCGCCCGCCGTGCTCCTCTCGCACATCGCGGCACTCACGAAGACGCTGCGCGTCTCCACATCGACGACCCTCATCACGACCAACGACCCCGTGCGCATCGCCGAGGAATACGCGATGCTGCAGCACCTCTCCAAGGGCCGCATGGACCTCATGCTCGGCCGCGGCAACACCGCCCCCGTCTACCCGTGGTTCGGCAAGGACATCCGCTCTGGCCTGCCCCTCGCCCTCGAGAACTACAATCTGCTCCACCGCCTCTGGCGCGAGGACGTCGTCGACTGGGAAGGCAAGTTCCGCACTCCCCTGCAGGGCTTCACCTCGACGCCCCGCCCCCTCGACGACGTGGCACCGTTCGTGTGGCACGGATCCATCCGCACCCCGGAGATCGCCGAGCAGGCCGCCTTCTACGGCGACGGGTTCTTCGCGAACAACATCTTCTGGCCGAAGGAGCACTACATGCGCCTCATCGACTTCTACCGCCAGCGCTACGAGCACTACGGCCACGGCAAGGCATCGCAGGCGATCGTCGGCCTCGGCGGGCAGGCGTTCATCGCCAAGAACTCGCAGGATGCGAAGGACCAGTTCCGCCCCTACTTCAACGAGGCACCCGTCTACGGCCACGGGCCGCGGATGGAGGACTTCATGCAGCAGACCCCGCTCTCGGTCGGCAGCCCGCAGGAGGTCATCGACAAGACCCTGACGTTCCGCGAGCACTTCGGCGACTACCAGCGCCAGCTGTTCCTCATGGACCACGCAGGCCTGCCGCTCGGCATGGTGCTCGACCAGCTCGAGCTCCTCGGCTCCGAAGTGGTTCCCGTGCTGCGCCGCGAGCTCGAGGCGCTCCGCCCCGCCGAGGTCCCAGACGCGCCCACGCACGAGTCGCTTGTCCTCGCGAAGTACGGCGACGCCGCGCCGCGCCAGCCGCGCCCCAACGAGAACCGCGGCGACAACGTCACCGGCTCCTCGCCCTACCAGGACACCGCGCTCGTCGCCTAGCGACCGCGAAGCGAGTGCGCGGGGCCGGCCCATTCGACCGGCCCCGCGCATCCGTTCGGCTCCTCGCCTCTCCTTTTCGCTCTCTCCTCAGCTCCAACCCGTTCGGAAGGACTTCCATGACCAACGCACAAGGCGCCTACCGCGTCGCCGTCGTCAACGCCGGTATCAGCGACCCGTCGTCGACGAAGCTGCTCGCAGACCGCATCGAGCGTGGCGTCTCCAAGCTCGCGGCGACACGAGGCCGTGACGTCGTATCGACGCACATCGATCTGCGGATGCTCCTCCCCGAACTGCCAGCAGCCCTCGGCTCGCAGAGCTTCGGCCCCCAGTTCGAGCGCGCCATCGCGGCGCTCCGCGACGCCGACGGCATCGTCGCGGCCGCCCCCGTCTACAAGGCCGGGCCGAGCGGACTCTTCACGTCGTTCTTCCAGACCCTCGACAACGACCTCCTCATCGCCAAGCCCGTCGTGCTCGCCGCAACCGCTGGCACTGCTCGTCACGCGCTTGTCGTGGACGAGCAGATGCGGTCGATGTTCGCGTACCTGCGCACCATGACCGTGCCCACGTCGCTCTTCGCCTCAACCGAGGACTGGCAGGATGCGGGCCTCGGGTCCCGCATCGAGCGCGCATCCGTCGAGCTCCTCGCTCTGATGGAGGCTGGCGTCGAGCAAACGATCCGCGGCGACAACTGGGGCGGCTACCAGCACGAGCTCGGCAGCGCAGGCGGAACCGAGCTCGGCATCCAGCTGAACTCCGACCTCATGCGCATGGCCGCAGGTGGAGGCGCGGCCTAGCCGCGCTGCGGTTCGCCGCTGAGGCTCTGATCAGACCGAATCGGGACAATGGGGGCATGACTTCTCCGAGAACCGACCTCCGCAAGCGCGCGATCCTGGCAGCGGGACAGGGCGCGCTGACCGCCCTCTACTACGCCACCCCTGACGTGATCTCGTCGAGGGCTGGTCGCGGAGTCGCGAAGACGATGCTGGCCCTCGGCGTCGGCGGGCTCGCGGCGTCGGAGTACGACGAGCTGAAGATCGGCAAGCGAGGCCGCACCGAAGACACCGAGCTGCTCGTGCAGCCGGCGGCGCAGGCACCGGGCGAGCTCATCGGCGGCCCAGGCGAGCAGGCTGATGCGCCACACCCGGCGTCGGTCGAGCGACCGAACGGTGAAGACGGTGCAGACGGGAAGCCGCAGAGCTTCTCCCAGTTCTGGATCTCGCTCTCTCCGGCGAGCCGGGTCGCCCTCGGCGGGCTCGCCACGGCTGCTGGAGCCGGGGCGATCCTCGCCGCTGTCGCCGGCGAGCGGTGGATCTACCGCTTCGGCGAGCGTCGCGCCAGCCGCGGGGTGACGGCCGCGCACACCAAGACGGGCCTCGTGATCGGTGGCCTCACCGCGCTCATGGCGCTGATTCCGCCGCCCGAGGACAAGTAGGCCCTCGGCCGCGGGCGTTCCCTGCGGCGCGAAGCCGCGGCTGTCCAACTTCCGTGACGCCGTGCTTGCGCTGACGCCCCGGTGGTCCGCCGATGCCGAATCGTCACGGAAGTTGGACAGGAAACGCGATTCCGTTCGCGGCGACGCCCATTGCCGCAGCAGTCCAGTCGTGCATGAGCGCGGCGGCGCCGAGGCCCAGCGCTCAGAATCCGGCGAGCACCTCGTCGATGATGGCAATGCCGCGGAGCGCATCGGCGTCGGTGATGACCGCGGGTGGCACGACGTGGATGCGGTTGTCGGCGACGAACGGCAGCAGGCCGCGGGCCACGAGCTGCGACTTGATGGTCGCCATGTCGGCCGCGGCGAGCGGGGCGCGCGTCAGCGGGTCGCTGACCAGCTCGACCGCCCAGAAGACGCCCTTGCCGCGCACCTCGCCGACGACGTCGTGACGTGCGGCAAGCTCGTGCAGTGCGGGGCCGATGACCTCGCGTCCGAGGCGGGCCGCGTTCTCGACGATGCCCTCCTCCTCCATGGTCTCGAGGGTCGCGACGATGGATGCGGCGGCCAGTGGATGCCCCGAGTACGTGAGCCCGCCTGGGAAGACCTCCTCGTCGAAGCGCGCGGCGATCTCCTCGGAGATGACGACCCCGCCGACCGGCACGTAGCCCGAGTTGACGCCCTTCGCGAAGGTGATGAGGTCGGGACGGACATCGTAGGCATCGAATGCGAACCACTCGCCGGTCCGCCCGAACCCGGCCATGACCTCGTCGAGGATGAGCAGGACGCCGTAGCGGTCGCAGATCTCCCGCACGCCGGCAAGGTACCCGGGCGGCGGCACGAGCACGCCAGCGGTTCCTGGGATGCTCTCGATGAGGATGGCCGCGACGGACGCGGGGCCCTCCGCCTGGACGACGCGCTCGAGGTGTCGAAGTGCCCGTGCGCTCTCCTGCTCGGGCGTCTCGGCCCAGAACTCCGAGCGGTACAGGTACGGGCCGAAGGCGTGCACGTGGCCGCGCGCGTACTCGTTGGGGATGCGTCGCCAGTCGCCGGTCGCGACGATCGCGGCTCCCGTGTTGCCGTGGTAGCTGCGGTACAGGGACACGACCTTGTCGCGCCCCGTCGAGAGGCGGGCCATGCGAATCGCGTTCTCGACCGCATCCGCACCGCCGTTCGTGAAGAACACCTTCGAGAAGCTCTCTGGTGCGTGCGACAGGATCAGCTCCGCCGCCTTCGCCCTGGTCTCGTTGGCGTGCGCCGGGGCGATCGTCACGAGCTTCGCGGCCTGCTCCTGGATGGCCGCGATGACCTTCGGGTGCTGGTAGCCGATCGTGACGTTCACGAGCTGGCTCGAGAAATCGAGGTACTCGTTGCCGTCGAAGTCCCACAGGCTCGCGCCTTCGCCGCGGGCGATGGGCAGCGGCGAGATCTTCCCCTGAGCTGACCAGGAGTGGAACACCGAGGCGAGGTCGCGCTCGCGAACGTCCGTGTTGCTGAGGTGGGTGCTGAGGGTGGGAGCGGTCATGTCTCCACTCTGCGGCCCCGCATGCGCCGCGTTCGTGGTCAAATCGGTGAGAATGGGTGCCATGACTCGACAAAAGCGTCAGCATGGTTCCGCGCACAGGGGGCTGGCGTGAGTGTCACGCTGCGCGAGCTCGTGGAGGAGACCGAGTTCAAGCTGCGGGTGCTGCACGCCGCGGACGCGAGCGCACTGGACCGCGAGCTCGTGTGGGCGCACAGCTCCGACCTCGGCGACCCGACACCGTGGCTCGAAGCCGGCCAGCTCCTGCTCACCGACGGCATGCAGTTCGCGGTGTCCGAGGCGCCGGACCCCGGAGCGCAGCCGCAGAGCGCCGCGAACGGACTGCGCTCGCCGGTGTCCGCGACCGCGACCGTTCGGTTCCAAGCGCTTGCCAGCGAGGACGTCTTCGACGCGTATGTCGCCCGACTGCGGGCGGCCGACATCGCGGCGCTCGGCTTCGCAACCGAGGTCATCCACGCGGAGGTGCCCGCTGCCCTCGTCGCCGCCTGCGAGCGCCACGGCCTGACGCTCGTCGAGGTCGCCGAACGCACCCCGTTCATCGGCATCATCCGCTACCTCGCGGACCAGCGCGCCCTCGAGCAGCGAGCACGGCTCGAATGGTCGCTGCAGGCGCAGCGCAAGCTCGCGAGGGCCGCCCTCAGGCCCGGCGGTCTCGGCGCGATCCTCGTCGAGCTCGAACGGCAGCTGGAGAGCTGGGTGGCGCTCTACGACTCGACGGGGCTCCGCGTGGACGCGCAGACGCGCATCCGGGTGCCGGAGAGCGAAGCCCCTGAGATCGAGCGGATGGTGCAGAGCCTCCTCGCGCGCGGCGGTCGCTCGGGGGCGCACCTGCACGGCGAGAGCGGTGACGTGACCCTGCAGACCGTCGGCCAGCACGGCCAGCTCCGCGGGGTGCTCGCGGTCGGCGGGCGAGCCCCGCTTGATCTGGCGGGCAACGACCTCGTCGCGAGCGCGATCGGTCACGCGTCGATCGCGCTCGAGCAGAATCGGGAGCTGGATGCGGCCCGCGGGCACCTGCGTGTCGGCCTCCTGGAGCTGCTCCTCGCCGGCGAGATGGAGGTGGCGACGCGCACTGCCGAGACGGTGTGGGGCAAGCTCCCCGCGGCTCCGATCCGGGTCATGCAGGCGCGGGGCGGCGAACCAGGGCAGGCGCTGCTCGACCGGCTCGAGCGGCTCGCGGGGTCCGGTCCTGAGCCGATCTTCTTCGCCGCACGGGACCACGACCTCGTGGCGATCGTGCCGGCACGAGGGGGCGCGGCACTGCTCGAGGCGCTCACAGAAGCTGGCTTCTCGGCCGGCGCCTCCGCGCCCGGGGACTGGCCTGAGCTGCCGCGACTGCTCGCGGAGGCGCGCAAGGCCGCGGAGCGCAGCACGCCGAACCGGCCGTCCGTGCGGTTCGAGGACCTCGCCACGACGGGGATGCTCGGCGCGCTCGAAGCGGCCGACGGCCGAGTCACCGCGCGCCGCGTCCTGCAGCCCCTGCTCGAGCATGGGGAGCAGGGCCGCCTGCTGCTCGACACGCTCGCCGCCTGGACGGAGGGGAACTGCGCGTGGGACCCGGTCGCGAAGTCACTCGGCATCCACCGGCACACGCTTCGCAGCCGCGTGACCACGGCAGAGCAGCTCCTCGGCATCGACCTGCAGTCCTTCGCCGGGCGGGCCGAGGTGTGGTCGGCGATGCGCCTCCTCGACGACGCCTGACTCCGCGCGGCGGCTACTGCCCGTTCCGGAGCCGGTCTGCGAGCTGCCGCATGCTGAAGGCGCGCTTCTGCCAGAAGGTCCACATCCCGAACCACACGAACGGGGTCAGGAGGCCAGCACCCAGCTTGAGCTGGTCGCGGTAGAGCGTGCGACCGCCGGGCAGCGGCGAGACGACCATCGTGTGCTCGAACGTCGTCATGACGGCCATGAGTCCCGACTCCGGGTACCCGCGGTCGCGGAGCTCGTGCATCCCGTCTCCCAGGTCGCGGTACTGGCCGTCGATGACCTGCGTGCCGAGCGGAACCACGCCGAGCAGGCGGATCTCGACGCGGTGCGGGCGCTCGGGCGACCAGCGTTCGGGGAAGCCGCCGGGTTCGAGCGAGCGCACTTCCGCGAGTGGGCCCGCCACTGCGCGGAAGGCTTCCGGCCGCTGGAGGGCGTCGGCGAGCAGTTCGGTTGGGCAGTCGAGCTCGAGCTTGAGGAGGATTCGCACGTGTGCATCCTCCCTCGTGTCTCCGCGCGGCACCTGCACGTCTCGCCCGTCCGCGACAGCGGTGTGGCTTGATGCTGCTGCCGCGGTACCGAAGCGCATCTCGCCACAACTCCTGCGCGGGGAAGCGGGCATGGGGCGGGCGCGAAGCGGACACGGGGCGCCCGCAGGGCGGGCGCCCCGCCTCCTAGTCGTTTTCGGGGAAGCCGAGGTTGATGCCGCCGTGCTTGGCGGGGTCGAGCCAGCGGCTGGTGACGGCTTTCTCGCGGGTGTAGAAGTGGAAGCC
>NZ_PSXZ01000010.1:0-39005 GCF_002931375.1 Pseudoclavibacter sp. RFBJ3
CTCCTCGGTGCTGAGGGCTGGCTCGTGCATCTGCTCCAGAGTGCGTTCGCTGAGCAGCGGACTGCTGTCCCCGAGTTGCGCGAGCATGAACGCGTTCATATCTGCAGTCGTCGCGGAGATCGCACCGGCAGGGGCGGGTGCGTTGATCTCGAACGGCACTTCGGCGGAGCCGGTGAACGAGTAGCCCTTGGACATCGATGACTGCATCTCTTCGGGCAGCGGCTGGGCGAGCGTTGCAGTCGACATGCCTACCGCGTCGAAGACGTGCTCCTGGACGTAGTCGGCGTAGCCGACGCCGACGGTCCGCTCCACGACATACGCGGCGAGCCCGTTCGAGTAGTTGGAGTACGCGGGGGTCGTGCCAGGTTCTGCGATCTGCTCGGGCGGGTCGATCGTAACGGCATCGCGGAGCGATGTGGCATTCTCTCCGGGGCCAGCGATGACTCCGGCGATCTTGTCCTCGAAGCCGGCGGTGTGGGTGAGGAGATGACGGAGCGTGATGGGTTTCTCGAATGAGGTGTCGAGCGTGAAGTCGAGAGAGTCCTGAACTGGCGCATCCAGGGCGAGACGTCCTTGCTCGACGAGTTGCATCACAGCTGTGGCGGTCACGATCTTGGAGATCGACCCGATGCGGAAGAGCGTGTGCTGCGGATCCACGGGCACCGGTTCCTCAGCGTCCGAGCCGGTGTCCGCGTAGCCATACCCACGCTGCGTCATCACCTGTCCCTTGCTGACGACTCCAACCGTTGCACCAGCGATTCCCTCACGCTCGAGAGCGGAAGGGAGCATCCCGTCTAGCCACGCGTTCACGTCCTCAGTTGTGAGCTCATGCGCGGCGCTCGTGAGCCCGACGGGCGCGGCTGCTGCGCTTGTCGCGCCGAGCATCGCGAGCACCCCTGTCAGGGCGATAGCGCTCAGGCCGCGAACGAGGAAAAGGGGAGAGCTGAGCAATTTTGATCCTTCAACGGAGTACATAGCTGGCAGAGCGAGGCCGGAGTATCGGCCAGACTCCCGAACGGTCCCTTCAACGGGCTTTCCCTCTTAACATAGGACCGGGACTGATGCGACGAAGTCGCAGTCATGTCCCCATTCCTCCCGGGACCTTGTCGTCCCCGGGATCTCGATGGCTTCACGTGACGCACTGCGCGTGCTGTCGGATGGCGGCCGAGGGTTCTCTCACCCAGTGAAGCGACCGCTTGTCTCCAGTCGCTGGGACACCCAAATGGCTAGACCAATCGGATTCGCAAGCAACCCGGGCGGCATCGCATGGCAAGCCTGCTCGATCCCATCCAGTCCTCGCGAAACCCATGGGTTTTGAGGTGTCTCACGCAGTAGAGAACGAACCCCAACACACCTCGGCGCGCGACGGCACCACGACGACTGCGCCTCGGCTCCCGCAACCGCCGTGGATGCCTGCAGATGGCGAGCATGCAAGCTGGTGACATGCCAACGAACGAAAACAGGAAAATACTCACGCTACTTGTGAGCCTAGGAGCAGCGGTCGTGCTCGTCTGGCTCACGCTGACCAGCGGCATTCTGGGGCACATCTTCGACCCAGGCTAGATCGACTCGCTGCAGAAGCATGCTCGCGTAACCCTAGGGTTTCGCGACAATCACGATGAGACAGCAGACCGGGGAATCGAACAGCGGAACCTCGCGGCAGTTGGATTCTCAAAACTATGCTTCATAACCGACCCGCCCTGGACATGTCGCAGGGGTCAGTTTCGCGACACGTATGGTGCATGGATGACCAAGCTCATCGGCTACGCGCGCGTCTCGACCCGACACCAGGACACCGACCGACAAGAAGTCGATCTGCGCGCCGCCGGCGTACGCGCCGATGACCTTTACATTGATCGGGGAGCGTCGGGTGCGAACGCTTCCCGGCCCGCACTCGACAAGGCGCTGCGGGCGCTCGAGTGTGGAGACACCTTCGTGGTGACCACTCTTGATCGCCTCGGCCGCTCAACCGGCAACATGCTGACGCTCGCCGAGGAACTGCGCACCGAGGGCGTCTCACTGCGGATCCTGAACCTCGGCGGGGGAGACGTGGACACGTCCACCCCGATGGGGTCGATGGTCTTCACCGTCATGGCCGCCCTCGCGCAGATGGAGCTCGAGATCAAACGCGAACGCGTACTCGACTCGGTCAGCAAGCGACGAGCCGCCGGCTCCGACCTGGGCGGGCGCCCTCGGAAAATCAGCGAGAGCCAGCTCAAGAACGCTGCCCATCTGGTCGCGGCCGACGTGCCGGTTGCGGAGGTCGCGCGAAACCTCGGGATCTCGCGAGCGACGCTCTATCGGCGCTTGCAAAAAGCCTCAGTGACGGAGCCGATCGAGATGCCCGAACTGCTCGATGTTCCCGAGATCGCGGCCGGCGTCCACCCACCGTCGCTACCTGGTCTCACCGTGCCGATCGAACGTATCTGAGCACCGTCTTCGGTCGGGACGCTGACCCCGTAGCGTCTGCCACCTCAAGCAGTGGAGAGAACTCGCCACGCGCTACGACAAGTTCGCGCTCGCCTATCGCGACACGGCTGGCCTGAACGCTGTTCTAGCCCGGACCAGAGCATTGTCAGACACGTCATAGCCCAGCCCCTCCTTGCAACAGCGCCCCACACAATCTGAGCGGGGCGGTGTTCGTTGGCGCTGCCTAAGTCAGTAGTTGCCAGGTCCCGCAGCCAGAAGAGCTGAACGAATAAGCCTCGGCGAGGATCGTCACTTCGACCCGCAGTGCGCTGCTTGCGAAGTTGTTGTCAATGATGTTGCCCGCGCTGTCCAGCATCTCCCAGTAGCAGTTCTGAAAGCCAACGGCCGACTCCGAGTAGTAGGTGCCAGGTTGGACCGTCTCGCCAACCCTATGAACGCCGGGAAGCACCTTGTTCGGATCCGCTGACGGCGTGGGTGTCGGGGTTGGCGTGACATCCGAAGGACGCCAGTTCGGGTCGATCAACGCTTCGAGCTCGGCTGCGTGAGGAGCCTCCGGACAGAGCTTCAGGGCGATTTCGATGGCCTCGAGATAGTCCGGCTTGTTTTCCACGGCCCCACGCGGCGGGGCTCCGTTTGCGCAGATCGCGTAGGGCCACCCCAGGCCTGGGCCGCTCCCGCCCCCGAGTGCGTCGTAGGCAGCTTGCTCAGTCGTAGTCATCCCTTTGCCACCGCTGCGTTGGGCGCCGCAGTCGTATATACGCTCGGCGGCCCAAACGTCAGGGAGCGTTGCGAACTCAAGCTTTGCGCTTGCATCTTCCGAGTCCAGCGAACTGCAGGCGTAGGTGTAGACCATCGGCTCCTCGGGAACCGTTGCTTTCGGCGTTCGGGTCGGCGATGGTGTGGCGGTTGCCGCTATGACGGGCGCGCCTTCATCCTCACCGGAGTTTGCGACCCCAAGCCACACCAATGTGCCGAGAATGAGCGCCACGACTGAGGACGTGATGACCACCTGCCTGGACATGCCCTTCGATGCCTTCTCCACGAAAATCACCCTAAGCGCTAGAGAACGAGCCGCCGTTCGATGATCCGCACACCCGGGTAACCCGTGGGGCTCACCTGTTCGGCACCGGGTTCCCGAACCTACTCGCCTGGAACGAAGTCCGGATCCGGTTCGAAGTTCGGGGAGATGTCGACGGTTTCTGGTTCGTCAGATTCCGTAAGGTAGTCCAGGTTCAGTGTGCTGAGGTCAAGGTGGTCGAGCGCCAGACCACAGACGGGACACAGCAACAGATCCGGCACCAGCCAGATCGGGCGCACCATGTATTCATCGCGCTCTTCGATCTCGTCATCACTGCCTGGCTTGCGCAGGTAGACCAGCTCCGCCTGACTATCGCAGGCCGGACAATCGACTCTCTGTTGCTCTACATCGTCGCCGCGGTAAACATAGTCAAACCTGCGTTCGGCAAATCTGCGCAGCCCCTCGGCCTCAGCGTCCCCGAGTCCGTCGACGAGCGCTTCGTACCTAGCGCGCGCAGCCGCGAGTTTCGCTTCTCGCGTCGCATCGAGGCGACTGAGTCGCTTCTCGCGAAGGTCGACGACACGCTCTCTGTTTTCGATACCCCAGAAGTTGATTTCAGAGACGCCGAGGATCTCAAGGAGACCTGCCACGATCGCCGTCAGATCCTGGAGCGCGACGTGAGTGTCGTCGGGATCGGTCATCATCATGTGAGCTGCAGCGTTTCGCACGGCTAAAACCCTGCGCACCGGATCGTCCAGCATGGGTGACTTCGGGTAGAGAGCTTTGAGGATACCGATCAGTTTCGAGGCAACAACCGTTTGCAGGCCCGAGGTCGGCAAAGTCTTGGGGGCCGCGCCCGCAAGCGCGATCAGCGATTTAAGATCATTGGCCCCGACCAGGAGGACCGGGTGTGCTGCGGCGATTACCGATCGCGCCAACCACTCATAGGCCTCGCCGAGGGCGACTGCCGTCTGGACAGCGTCGTATGGCTCCTCCCCACTGTGCCCGGCGAGCGCCCGTCGCCCGGCCTTCGATGCAAGGCTCAAAAGCCGCTCTGAGAGTTCCTCGAGCTTGTATGACCCGATGGATGCACTGCCGATGACCATGCCGTGAAACTACAGGGTGTTTGGAGTCACCACGCCAGCACTAGCGACCACCGCGTCCCGTCGAACTTCAGGTCGTCGAGCTGCGCCTCCTCGACCGACCCGTCACGCTGTGCATTCACGCACCAGAGCTCATCGTCGAGCCGGGGCGGCGGCGATCTCCCCAGCCCACCATCGGCCGGGCCTGCGCCTGTAGAAGAGCATCGGCTGTCCGGCCACCCCGTACGGGAAACGTTCCTACCAGAAGACGGTCGGCTGAGCGTCGACCAGCTCGACGGTGACCTTATCGTCGAGTGCGCGGGCAAGCGCGGTGGTGATGGTCATGTCGAGAGCGTGCCACCGGCTACCGACAAAGTGGATTACGGCTGCGGGCTCGCGGCGCTGTCCGCGCTCGACGGTGCGGCCTCAACGCTCTTCACATCGCGTTTGTTCGGCGCACGCTTGCTACTTTCAAGGCCGATGAGGCCTTCCGTCCACGGAGCAAGGCGCCCCGCGGTCTCCATCTCGTCGAGTCGTTGGTACGCCTCAAAGAGTTTGCTGGCCATCGGTAACCGGTCGCCTGCCTGACCCGCAACTTCGTTGATCGTGACCTCGAATTGCTTTCGCTCGGGACGCTCGGAGAACCGCCCCATCGCTTCCTCGAGCGTGTAGTGCAGCGCACCGCGGGTAAGCGGAGCCGGGCGATCGGACCGCAGTTGCTCATCCGTCACGTCTTCGGGCAGCGATGAGTAGAGCACCTGCCAGATCACCCCGAGCGGAGAGAATTGCGGCGATCCTGCGATCGCGGTGTAATCGCCGGCATCGATCTTCCATCGTTTCCACCAGCTCGACTTCTGAGGACGCCTGGTCCGGCCAGCGACCCCGACATACCCGCGCACGAAGATTGTGTCCACCTCGGCAGATTTGAGCACACCCCGGACTGCACCCCAGTAGTCCAGCAGGAAGGTGACTCGGCCGTAGGGTTCGAGTCTCACCACGCTCTTCGTGGTCGCCTCGTCCGGGCCGAACCCCTCAGCGAGGGCGTACATGCGCGGGGTGAACGTGTGATTCTTCTTGCCATGGCCAGTCACACGCAGCCCAGGACTGTAAACCGTGACAGGGACCTTGCCGGGGTTCTCCACAACAAGCTGAGCCAGCTCAAGTGCGCCACCAAGACGAACGTGTCGAGCAGCTTCCGCATCCTTCATGACGTGCCGTCCGCTGCGGTTCACGGTGAGCAGATAGTCGGGCTCGAGGATCGCGGTGTTGAGGTAGACGCGCACGCGTCCGCCGTCGAGGAAGTGCTTTGCTATCTGCCACCCCAAGGCGATGACTGCTAGCACGAAACTCGATGTGGAGACGATGATCGCCAGCACAGCGGTCGGCAGTCCCGCGGCGTCAGCCGCAACTCCTGGCTCCATGAGCCACTCCTCCCATGAGGGGCACCGCGTCTGGGCGACCGCTGCGTCTCAGGGTACTAATCGGAGTGCTGCGAGACCGCAGGCGACGCTACAGACCGACCCCGTGCCCGTCCAGCCAGGTCTGCGGGTCGGTCGCCCCGCCGGTCGCGATGTCGCGCACCTCTAAGTGGAGATGCGGGCCGGTCGACGTGCCGGTGTTCCCGACGGCGGCTATCTGCTGCCCCGCCTGAACGACATCGACGACGCTGACGGTGATGGAGCCCGGAAGCGCGTGGCGGTACATCGTTCGCACGCCGTGCTGCATCGCTGCGGTACGGGCCTTGGCGCGGTCTTCGCCCGAGAAGTCCTGAAAGCAGATGTAGGTCGGATTGCCGACCGCAGCAGAAAACCGCACCGGGGAGCCTGCGTCGAAGAAGTCGTCGACCTGCATGTCGGCTCGGCCACTTCCCACTCGTAATAGCCGCTCATCGGCACGATGCAGCGGCTGCCCGCGAACGCGCCACGAAACAAGCCGTTGGTCGCCGCGGTCTCTAGGCACACACTGATGCGGGGCGGGCCGCCGGCCTTTGCCCAGGACGTCCGCCCCCCCCCCATTGGCGGGCTCCAACTCGCGCTCGCCGTCGTGCTGGCACAGGATGGGCGCGGAGTTCGTGGGGCGCGATGCTGCACGCGGGCTCCCACTCGAACGCACCGCCTCCATAGAACTCAAAGAGCAGATTAGAGCTTGTCTTCGCGATGACGTTTCAGCCGGACATGACGTCAGCGTAGAGCTCGGAAGTTCGATTCGGTCGAGGGATTCACGCAGCCCGCAGCGCTGGAGCGTCGACGGTCCCAGCCCGCACGAGGGCGAGCGCGGCTCGGTGGTCGCCTCGACCCTCGCTGCGGGGGTATCTCGGGTAGTCCGGCCGGTTACTCACGCTGAGCAGCTGCGCGGCCGTGGGGGAGCGGCGTCGACGACGTTGCTTCCCGCGCCTCGACATCCATTGCACTTCCGCCTGCCACCAAGCCCAGCAGTGCCGCTCGTCGGCGTATCGGGCTCGACGAGCTTCGAGGTGCCCTGCGACGTTGAGGGCGTACGCCACGACATCAACATCGCAGCCTTCTTCCCGAGTCCAGCCGTGGTCGGTCCGAGAGAGGAGGCCGTGCAGATGGAGAGTGCGGAGGGCTTGCCGGGTGCGGAGCGCGTCGAGACCAGTACTGCGGGTGAGCTCGTCGACGGTGAGCACGGAGCCTTCATTGATGTGTTTGTAGACGAGTCCTGCGGTGCGCCCCATGCTGCGCGGGGCGGCGAAAGTGTCGTGCGCGAGCGTCTGGAGATTCTTAGCAAGTCGGTTGGTATGCCGAGTTCGCGCTTGCAAGGGGGAGGGGGAGGGGGGGCGTGCACGCACTTGTGTCCGGTTGCCAACTTCTACCCCTGTGGAGAACTTCTGAGAGAGGCGGTAACGCTGCGCGTGGGCGCCCTCCGGGGTTCCCTCGCGGACGATCCAGGCTGATTCGGGGGAAGCTTCGTCGGCGGGAGTCGCGAGGCGGCGCAGCGCTTCGTGCACGGTGGTGCGGCCATAGCCGGTGTCAGCTGAGATGCGGCGCACGTCGGCCTCGACCGTGAGCTGCGCGGCCTGCGCCATGTAGAGGCAAAGGGCATCGAGCACAGCTCGGGTGCTGTGCGTGCCCGTGCGGGACCGCTGCGAGGAGGAGGCGCGGTCGCCGCCCCAGAGGCCGGGCATCGCGTCTGCGCGCGCCTGCGCCGCGTCGATGGCCTCGACGGTGGCGGCGCAGCGAGCGAGGAATCCTTCGTCGGCGCCGTCGCCCATGGAGGGGTTCGCGGCCACAAACGTCACCGCGTGCCGCCAGGCAGAGACCAGCGCGCGTTCCCGGCCCTGCAGGGTGCGGGGGATGCGGTGGCCGTGCTTGTGGCGCTGGGAGCGCACGTGCTCGAACGCGGGCGCATCGTCCACGAGCTCCCGCACATCGCTGAGGGTCCAGCGGGCGTTCGCGCAGCCCGCGAGGACCATCGCGAGCGAAAGGGAAGCGTCATCGTCTGGGGGAGTGTCGAGCACCAGGCGCACACGCGAGCTCAGCGGTCGCTTCGTGCCGGCGATGTGCGGGTGGCCGTCCGCGTCGATGACCATGCCCGTAGTGAGGGAGGTGACCGGAGCGAGCTCTTCAGCTCCCAGGTCGATGAGGAATGCGCGGAACTCACGCATTTGGTCCGGGGTCACCGATGGGTCCAGGAGGGCATCGAGCGGGCCGGCGGGCCGCGAGGAGTCACCGTTCCTATGAGGGGAACCCGGCGGGCGCACGCAACCCGTGCGCGGATTGGTAAGGGGAGTGGGGTCCAGCGAGGGGAGCAGCTGAGCTGTGAGCTGAGCGAGTTCGCGGACGGTCTCAGCTGATGCCTCTTCCTCGAGGGCGAGCCAGACGTGGCGCCCTCCGCTAGGACCGGACTTCGTCAGAACGTGGTCGATCCCGAGCTCGTTCAACCACAGCGTGAGCTTGCCTGCGTCGTAGACCGTGTTGCCGCGGCTCGCGTCAAGGTCGAAGCAGAGGAACCGATAAGCGCCAGCATCGGTCGCGAGGTACATCGCCCAGGGGCTCTGCGGCTGCTCCGCGAACACCGAAACATCGCGGCTGTACGCGTTCAGTAACTCGCCGTCAGCGAGGCGATCAGCGATCCGGATACGGGGCCGTGGGCTCAGCGCGCGGGCGAGTTCCCACCCGCTCGGAGTGGTCGGAACACCCTCATGAGCACGACTCAGCGCCAATACAGGGACAAACGAGACAGATTTAGGTACTATGAGGGCACCTCCTCTTCGGAGTGGGTACTACGAAGCCCCGGTTGGTAGCCGGTACTGAGTAGGGATTAGCTCGAACCTCTGGGCCTGGCAGCTGTGAGGGTTTGAGCTACGAAACTTTAGGAAGCCCGTCGCGGAAGCGGCGGGCTTCTTCGTCTATGCGGCTTCGGTATGGGCCTCCTGCGTGTCTGGGAACAAGGGAAGCGTGCCCTGTTCCTCGAGAACTTGTGCCGCTAGCCGCTCGAGGTAGAGCGAGAGCGAGAGGTTGCCAGATTCATGTGCCGCAGACTTGAATGCGGCGAGGGTGACCTCGCTGAGGAAGACCCGCTTCTCGAAGCTCTTCTCACCGGCGGGGCGTCGGTTGCGCCTGATGCCTGCGTTTGGACTGGACATACCTAGAGCATGGCTCTTAAGTGGCATGTTAAGTCGGAGCGGCGAGGGTGTGTCGCAGATCGCACCGCAGAGGATCGACCTGGCGGACTCGATCTAAGGCCTTCAGCAGCGACAGTGCTTGCGCACAGCACCACGCCGGTAAGGAGTGGAAGGTCACAGGATCCACTCCGGGCGCCTCAGCGCAAGTCATCGGTGACACCTGAGCGAGGCGCGCCGAGAATTAGCCAACAGGCTGTCGGCGAATCGCGCTGATGCTGGGTCGTACCGCCGGCCCGCGGAGCATGCTGGGAGTGATTGAGATCCTGTCGTCTGGGTACGCGCAAACGCTGGCCCTCGTCGTCCGCCGCGCATATGAAGCAGGCTTCGTCATACAGCGAAAGGCGAAGACCGAAGTCATTGCACTGTGGTGGCTCGTCGGCCTGTCCGCTGTGCTATGCCTCGATCACCACCGAGCCGGACAACCTCCGGCGGATAGCCGCGAGCTGCACGACGCGTAGGCGGACCCGTATGAACTTGTTTGTGCCCCACCCTGGCCCGAGTCGGCGAGACTGCGTCCGACGGACCCCGGGAGTCTAGGCTGCTCGAAGTGCGGTCCCAGGCCGTGCCAGCGCGTCCCTGATGCGGCGCACGGCAAACCGCAGAAGCTCGCGGTGACTTATCCGGTAAACACCGGTCCGTCAGATACAAGGAAGGCATTGACTGCCAGACTTTAGGAGCACGGTGGGACACCGCGTAACCCTGATTCGCTAGAAGGGGCGCGACCGATCGCCCTAGGGCCGCTCAGCGATTGTGCTAGTTACATCTTCCATTGCACGCACCCACGTGGCTGTCGGAGCGCTTCGTAGGCCAATGAGATCCACCATGCGGGTGAGATCGTCCGAGAGATTGCGAGTGAAGACAGGCTCGTGGTGGGCGAGTCGGTTCCGAAGCAGCCTCAGAGTCTCAAGGTCGTCGTAGATTCTAGTTCGCAATGCAGCTGCAGTGGTCGCTGGTGCGAGAGGGAACGCAGCTGCGATGTGGGGAGACCAGAGTCGAACATCGTGACGACCGGTAAAGAGTTTCTGCCAGAAAACGAACTTCAGTTCAGCGATTACTTTGCCGGTCGTAGGCTGCGCCGTGCGAACGTTGTGCAGGTCACGGCGAGGATTGTAGCCCCGACCAGGCTTTGGGTTGGGGAGGCTTCCGAAAAACGACGGGTTCCACGGCCATAGCGGCCCATAAACGTGCTCGAGCACGTCGGCCGCAGCATTGCGGGCGACCACCTCGGAGAAGTGCGCTGGCAGCATGAGTGCGGCCGACACGCGAGCGTTCCACCCATACAGCTCCATTGCCCGCGCTGGGTCCCCTCCGGCCGCCGCGATGTAGGTTCCCGCCCGTGGCGAGCTCAGCGCTGCACGGATCGCGACGTCGTTGACTGGAGTAGCTGCTGGCACCATTGCACGCTACAATAAGAACCACGAGCCGTGGGACTCGCGGGCTTCGGCCTCCCCCCATGGACAGACGAAAGTAGAGGGCCCCGCCAGGATTGGCGGGGCCCTCGTTCGTTTTATGTGCGTCGCCGGGTCAGGTTCAGCTGCCGAGAGACCCGCGAACAGCAGAGCAACAAAGGGCTACCGAATCTGGTTGATGAGGTGCTGAAGCGCTTGCTCCACAACCGAGAGGATGCGGAGGCGGATCGGATGTCTTGTTGCCTTGCGTGTGTTGATGGCTTCTCGCCAGTCGTCTCGGTGCTCAGCTATCGGTGTGCGGCTGTCTCCTGCCCCAGTCGCGTTTTCATAGGCGCAGTACGCCCCGCATGACGCGCTGGAATGAAGAAGCGTGTGGGTCGAGAGAACGTAGTGCAGCGGCGCGGGCGCGCCGCGTCCGCCCGGGTGGGTTGTCAGACTCACGAATTGGGCCAAGAGTGAGGCACTGACGCTTGCTGATAGGGCCGCGACGTTCTGATGCGAGGGAATTTCACGGTTGGCGCCTTCGATGTACTCCGCGTCCTCAAGGAGGCCGAGTTTGTCCAACGACACGTCTCCCACGACGAGCTGTCCGAGACAGGCCATGCATGGTCTGCCGGGGGTGAGGGTGTGGGTGCGCCATACGCCGTTGCGCATGCGCCCATCCGCGAACGTCGTGAGAGCAATTCCGCCGTCGATAACCGGGATGAGATCGGCGTAGGCGATCCCGTTGAGCACGGCGCGGGGCCATGGCCTATCGACGCAGGAGAAGATCACGTCGTAGTCAAGAGCGAGACTGACTCCGACGGGGTCCGTGATGCTGACTTCGTGTCTTCGAACCTCGATCCGATCGGCGGTGGCGGCTGATTTCACAACTCGAGCTGCAACGTCGACCTTTGCGCGGCCCAGTGCGGCATCCAGTCGGGTTGCGCCGATCCTGCGGTCGAGGTTGCGAGGTTCGACGATGTCGTAGTCCATTACGCCGACAGTGACGAGTCCGGTTGCAGCGAGTCGTTGAGCGACGTCTAGACCCACGCTTCCACCTCCGACGACGAGAACACGCAGGCGAGTAATCGAGCCCTGGGCGCGGTCTCCCCAGGACGATACCGTGCGCTCTTGCGCCTTCGTAATCCTGGGTTCAGGCCGCAGTTCCTCGTTCCACGTAACGGCCAACGCGGGGGAGACTGAACGGACAGATTCCGCCCAAGTTGGTTCGGTTCGGTCGAACCAGAACCGAGCTGACCATGCTGTGTCCTTGCCCCCGAGGGTCATGCCGAGCATCGGCATCTTCGTGGCAGAGCGGGCGACTCGTTCGTAGTCAGACTCGGTCTCTCGGTCGGCACGCGAGAGGCCCTGCCACCCGCGGCCGTCAGGATGAGAATGCAGGAGAACGAGCCCGTGTCCAGCAAGGCCCGCTTCGTGCGCCGCGCGAAGGACATAAGTACTGGTGAAAGAAGCGTTGCCGTGAACGTGTCGTTCACCGTCGCGGGGGAGGATGACCGATTGGATGATGGCTGTCGTTCGCTCGAAGCCTGTGGAGAACACATAGGTCGCGATGAGGACGTCTTCCTGCCCGTCTTCGCGTATGAGGTGGTCACGCATCACGGCCTCGGTATTGCCGCTCATCGCTACGGAGTAGCGCATGTCAGACCGCCTCGGCGATTGAGACGAACCCACGGACGTGACTCAGCCACGCCCTTGCGGGATGTATGGAGGTGTCGGCGTGGCTGTAGTCGCGCGAATGTCTCTTATATCCGGGCGCGCAGTCTGTGTCATCCATGTTGGTCTCTGCAAACCGCAGGGCTCCTGGCAGGTGAATCCAATGCGGAGGCACAGCCGGCCAGCTCTGCACCTCGGAGATGCTGACGCCGGTAGTGATGGTCTGACCGGCACAGGCGCCGCCGAAAGCAACGATGTTGTACAGAATGCGGGGGCCGTCGGCGTGGGCCGGGGCGCCCGCAACCGTCATATCCGCGATGAACCGCTGGGACGCCTCGGTAAGGCTTGCTGCATCGCTCACGCGACACCGCCGACGTGCTTGACGGTGACGAACTCGTCACCGTCGACAATGGTCACGATCTCGTTGTCAGGGAACGATGTGGGGCTTCCAACACGGGCCAGGTCGAATGCCGCGGGGTCGAGGCCGGCGAGGCGAAGTAGCGCGGATGCCGCCTGGTCATCGTCGTAGCTGCGGAACAGCTCGCCGTCGATCGTGAATCGGAGGTTCTGGCGGGCGACGAAATGGTTACCGTCCTGGAGGTTGATGATCTGGTTGTCTCGGATCTTCACCTCTACGCCGCTCTTCTTAACGAGGAACAGGTCGAAGAGCCCTGGGTCTCGCCCAGCCAGGCGCAGCAGGGCAGCTGCTTCCTGATCAGAGTCCTGGAGCGTGTGCTTCGCACCGTTGATGACGATCTGAAGTCGAACAGGGGTGGTGGGGGTCATGGTGACCCTCCTTCCTAAGTAGGCGTACTAGCGTGTTGCGCCCGGATCCAGTGGAGATCGGGTAGCATGTACCTGTCGGGTAAAGACCACTTTACCACAAGTGCCGTTTACCAAAGAGGTAAAGCTTGAAAATCGCGTGGATGGGCTCTCGCCTCGAGGGCTACTGCACCTCGGGTGCACGCCTTCGGGCTGCCGTCGGAGACCAAGCTGAGGCAGCCGAAGACCTTCTCCACGTCGTATCGCAAGCACCAAGACTGGGTGACCTCGCCGCCTTCCGGAGCGTCCGCATGGACATGCAGGCGGGCACCCTGACTCTCTCGATGGAAGAGGTTGACATGCACGCACATCCGCTCAGTCCCGAGGGCCTCCTAGGCTCCATCGGCGTTCGAGGATCACTGCTCGAATACGCGGCCACCGAAGCACTACTCGTTCGAGACCTTCACATTCGTGGAGAATCCATACTCCGGCGAGCGAGCTGATCTGCAGAGATGACTACGTACAACGCACAAGACGCAGAACTTGACTTCGCCCCGCGCCCGGGACGCATCCTGCAGCGCGAGCTCGGCGCGCGCTCCATCAGTCAAGCGCAGCTGGCAGCACGTACCGGTCTGAGCGCTAAACACATCAACCTCGTGATGAAAGGGACAGCGCCGCTATCTCCAGAGGTCGCGGTTATGCTCGAGCAGATACTTGGTGTTTCGGCGGATATTTGGTCTCGACTAGAAGCGTCGTATCAAACCCACCAGGCTCGAGTACATATGCGTGAAGGGATGGCTGGTTTCGTCGACTGGGCCGCGGCATTTCCTCGTCAGATCCTGATCGAGCGTGGCCTCATCACCAAGGCCGACAGTGGCGTCGATATCGCCGGTAAATTGCTCGACTTTTTCGGCGTCGTGTCAAAGCGGGCGTTCGAGAAGACCTGGCTCGAGCCACAGGCGTCCTACAAGCGAAGCCAGTTGCATGCGATCGACGGGAACCTCACGGCGCTGTGGCTCCGACTATCCGAGCTGCACGCCGTGGAACTCATGGAAGAGGCGCCCCTTTTCGACGCGGAAAAGGCACGAACAGCCGCGAAAGCAATTCCCTGCCTGACAGTGAAACCGATCAAGACTGCATTCCTGGAGGCCCAGAAGCTTCTTCTCGACGCTGGGGTCGTGCTCGTCTTTGTTGCAGAAGTGCCAAACACTCGAATCAGCGGAGTATCCCGCTGGATCAACGGGACGCCGATGATAGCGGTCACGAGCCGGTATAGATCGCTGGACGGTCTATGGTTCACGATCCTGCACGAGGTCGCGCATGTACTATTGCACCCGAAAAGAAGCACCTTCGTGGATCACGGCTTCAAGGCTGATGATGACGCCGACTCACAAGAAGCCGCCGCGAACACGTTCGCAGCAGAGCATCTCGTTCCTCCGGCGTTCACCCACGCGCTCGAGGCAGCTACTACGCCGGCAGAAATTCGAGCCATCGCTGCTGCGCTTGGAATTTCACCAAGTATCGTTGCTGGCCAATGGGCCCACCGAACTCAAATTTGGGGCGGTCCTATCGCGAGACTTAGGGAGCAGGTCGATCTTGCCGAGGTGCTGCCTTGAATAAGGGTGCTAGCGGTGTCGTCATCAAAAGGCGCGGCGCTCGGTCCGGAGTGCGCGTCGCCACCGAAGTAGTAGCGCTAAAACCGGCATTGGCCGGCGGCACAGCCGAAGCCACGATGCGAACGCCCGCGTGCGTCACGCGAGCGGTGCGATAGAACGTCGCACCCGAGGGCTAATGTCATAATAAAGGTTATCGGATTCGAGTTTTTGACTGGGGGAGGACGGCGCAGAGCGAGAATCCGGGCCACCCCAGTCGGTTTCAAAGGCTCAGATTGCGCGGCTACCGCCGCCTGGTCACGTCGTCGGGCTCTCTGTCCCAAGACAGCACCAAGAACGTCCACAGCAGCGAAATCTGGATGCCTCGTGGCGGCCGGGTCGTCGACCAAGCGGTCGGTGTCCCACACGTTGCTGGGCCCTGTGAGCCTCCGACCGGTTCCTCGAAGTGGTTGCATGCGCACCCTCGTGAGAGTAAATTGGAGCACGCCCACCGTTACGACGGTTCGGGAAGAAGGCCTTAGAAGACCAGCCGGACGACTGGATCTAGGGCCTTTCGTCTTGCCTGGGGACAACGGAACTGGCCGTCCGCTCGTTCAACACGATCGTGTGCTCCAAAACACGCAGGTACCCAGGCTCGCCGCGATGCACATCGTTGATGGCGCCGAGCACCGCGTCAGCGATCCAGAGCATCGGCTCTGCTTCCCCTCGAACATGCGCGATGCGCATACGCCTATCGAGCCCGTGGCTTCCCTGCAGCGCCACGATGTGCGCTCGATCGCTCTTGTCCTGTGCGCGAGTTCGACACTCGAGTGTCAGATCGAACACCTCTGTGCCGACGAGCTCGAAGTAGAGCAACTCCAAGCACTTACGTCGGAACCGTTCCTCCTTGCGCTGCGCTTCGCTGAGATGCGTCACGACGACGTTCATCGGCTCGAGCGCCGCGATGGTCTCTACGATCTTTCGCCTGTCGCCGGAACCAGCATCCGTCCAGTGCAGCTTTCGCTGCCCCGGCCTGAGCAGGGGGCACAATTGCTCACGGATCGCCTCCGTCTCCGCCGTGGGTGCGATCGCCGCGCAGATGAGGTACTCACGTTGCCCCTCGCCTCGAGGTGCTGAAGACTCGTCCACGAAGCCCGCCATTGCAGGAGCTGCCCAAGGTTGCGTCATCGTCGCGAAGGGTGCACGCCGGCAGCCGCCAGGCGCTGCAATTCTTCAAGCAAGAGGAGCTGCGAGGAGCTGTGGCCGAATGGCGGTTTCGACTCTCTGATGAGCCGATACTCGGTCAGCATCCTCGAATACACCTCGTACATCCTCTTGTCTGAATTGCCGCTGCCCGCGTCGAGCATGAAGTCACGTTGTTTTTCCCAAGAGCCGTGCGACACGAGGTAGCGGACGTAGCCCAGCATGCTCGCTTCGAGCCTGTCATTGATGTCAAATCCACGGAAAGAGACCGCGTACTCGAGCCCATCGTCGACGCGAGCGCCCTCGTCCCGGAGGCGCTTGACGCTCGCCTGAGCGCAGCGGAACATGTCAAGAACATCGAGCACGAAGCTGCTGTCGCGACGCGTGAGCTCAGTGTCAATGCCTGCGAACTCGACCCGGTACTCGTGAGTGAAGCCCTTCTCGAGGACCTTCGCCCGCTCGAGCTGGTATTCGCGGTCGCGGTCGCCGTCGCCGTGAAAGGCATTTTCAGGCAGCACTCTTGCGAGAATGCGATGGAGCAAGGCAAGCTGATGTCTCTCCTGCGGGGTCATCGTGTCCGGATGAAAGCCGGTCGGCGCAATCTCACTGTCAATTCGAAAACGGTCGACCGCATCCTCAAGCGTCGTGCGAACAAACTCGCTCATGGACACGCGCCTCGCATCGGCATGTTCTTGCAGTGCGTCTCGAGTCGCGTCGTCGAGGCAGATGGTAATCGTGGCCATAGAAAACTCCTGGAGTCGTGTCTTCCGCTGCACTCGTGATCGACGCTTCGCCTCCGCGCAGAGCCAAATTATCGTCGCGCAGGTCTCTACCCACCGGTGTCAGCGTCCTTGCTCTCATTGCCTTGGACGGCTTCGAGCGACACCGCCGAGTCCGCTACAAGGGCCCGGAACTCCGGAGAGGCGAGCGCACTCGCCAACACCCTCTTCACGAGAAGAACCGCATCCGCATCATCCACGATGGCGCCCATGCCTGTCCCCGGGATCTCGACTTTCAGGCGGGTCGCTCGCAGGACCTCGTCAAACGCTGTCGTGTCCAGGATCCTCGTCAGCTGCGTGCGCTCGTCTGAGCCTGACAGCTCGAGGAGATGTTCTCGGAAGGCGGCGCCCTCGTCTCTGGTGAAACCGTTGGCGCGAGCGAGAGGTGCGAGGTGCTGCGCCAGGACCGCGAAGTCGACGCCACGCGCCCGCACTGCGTCTCCCAGGACATCACCAACGAGGCTCAGGTCCTCGTGGTCTGCCACCAGATCGGCGACGGTCCGCTCGATCGTCGTCACCGGAAGACCAGCGCGCAGGGTCACATTCCGGGGCGCAAGATCCCGTCGTCGCAGCCTCAATCCCGCCTGCTTGGACTGTCGCCGCTCCGTGGTACTGAACTCGAACGGGGAGGGCTGCAGATCTCCATAGCCATGCAGGTAGCTCGCGGTGGGTCCGCTGACAACAATGGCCTCTCGTCCTGTGGTCAGGCGTTCGATTGCGGTTACGCCCGGCTCGAGGACCAGCCAGTGCGCTCGCAGCTCGTCGAACTCATCGAGGCCAGCACCAGCGGCTTTGTACACGCCACGGATGACTCGATCGAGCAGGCCACGCTGCTCGAGTCGGCTCAGTTGATCGCGACGAACCCCCTTCGACTCAGCCTGCTTCGCCGTCACCAGACCCCACTGGTTCGACATAACGTCGACCAGCGCTCGGAGCGTGTGCATAGCGGTCAAGTGACCATTGTTGCACCTGGAGTGCTACAGAAGTAGATCTCCAGCACCGAGTCCATCGTTCTCGGTCAGGCAATCTACGACTGTCCACGGCTGTCTAATCCGAAACTTAGATTCGGTGACATGACGCGCGAAGCGTTCCTGCAGTCACCGCCGCGCTAGTTAGCCGCGTCGTATGCATCAACGACGTCGGCAGAGATGCGTCCGCGCTCGGCGACATTGTGACCGTTGGAACGGGCCCATTCGCGGATGGCGTTGAGGTCGCGCTTCGGGCCCGATGCCTTCTTCGCGGAGCCGCTCCTGCCGCTGGTCTTGCGGCCAGCTTCCACGTAGCGGTTGAGCACGCTGCGGAGCTTCGTGGCGTGCGCGTCGGTGAGGTCGATCTCGTAGGCGGTGCCGTCGAGTCCGAACGTGACCGTCTCGCCTTCGCCGTCAGGGATGGTGCTCTGGTCGAGGTCGTCGGTGAGCTGGTAGATGACTTTCTTGGCCATGAGGATGCTTCCTTCTGATTAGTCGACGTTCGCACGCGGCACTTTTCCGCTGCGTGCTCGTGGTGAATTCGTTGCGGAGCGTGTTTCCGGATGCACTCTCTCTTGAGTTTCCAGACGCTACCAAGACCAGTCTGAATGGGACGAGTGCACGCACGCACGTGCAAACCCAAAGCGTCGACAGCAATCGCCAGAGAATCAGCACGCTGGATGGAGGATGCCGAATGCCTTGCTAGTGCCGGCTGTGGCGGTGCTCACCGTCAGGCGATATCGGCCCGAACGGGAGCGAGATCAATGCGGCACGTGGCGTCGCCCAGGTGCAGCGTCGTGCCGGAGTGCAACGCATATGGAGTACCGGCCTCGAGCTGGGTTGGCGGCTCGGTCTGCGCTTCGGTGCCGTTGCCGGAGCTGTTGTCCGTGACGATGATGCGGCCCTGTTCGTCGACGTCGACGAACAGGTGTGTGCGGGACACGAGCTGCTCGGGGCTGTGCACGCGAATGGGCGTGCGCCCGTTGACCGGCTCAGGATCCCGTCCGATCGCCGCGTGCCCCTCCACGACGATCGGGGCGTGCCCATTGAGCGTCAACTGCAGCCTCGGCTGCAGCTCTCTCGCGGCGCCATCCACCGGTGGTTGCTCGGCTTGACCCTCGTCATCGCGGATCGTGGCAAGTTGGACACTCTCGCTGACAGTGGCATCGAGTTCGACGCGATGGGGCTCGGGGGTGGCGCACTGGGAGCACGCGTCCGCGATGACCGGCTCGAGGTGCCGGCAGACGCGGCATCGCCCCTCGATCGGCGCGAGGCCCTCAGCTGCAGGCAGGGCGCCGGCTTCGTCAACTTCTTGCACGATGCCGTCCGCCCGGACGGCAAGCGTCCATTGATGTGGGGTCTCGTCGACGTCGAGGCGGACGGGGCGGCCGAGCTGGATCGCGTAGGCAACGCAGCGGGCGATCATGCCCGTGCGGAGCTCCTCGATCGAGGCTGCAGCGCAGGCGCGTTCGGTGCCGTTGATCGTGAGCGAGCCGCTCCCGTCAGTTCGAACAACCGCGACCATGCGCGGCCAGGAGGCGAGCTGCTGCGTCTGCTGCAGGGTCTGGGTGTGCGGCATGGTCAGAGTCCTCTCGCGACAGCCGCTCCTGCGGCGAGCCACGCGCGTTGGGTCTTCGCGCCGAGGGACCCGTAGCGCAGGACGCCGTCGACCATGGCCTGGTCGAACGGGATGGTCGCGACGTCGCGCACCAGGCCCCGGTAGCCGTTCGCGACATGGTCGACGTCGGCTTTGCTGCCCTTCGCGTTGGCTTGGTTCACGACGACGACGGCCTGATTGGCGAGGTGCGCGGACTTCTCGTTGCGCTTGGCGAGCGCCTCGAGGAGCAGGGCGCCGGCTTCGGCGTGGTCGTCGCGGGTGGTGGTGGCGAGCACGAGCTGGTCGGTGTGGTCGATCATGCGCAGCCACATGGGATCGGACTCGTCGTTGCCGGAATCGATGAACACAAGCCGGTAGTACTTCGAGGCGACGGCGTGGATCGCATCGACGTCGGCCGGCGCCATACGCTGCTCGTGCGCGAGGTTCGTGGGCTGCGAGCGCAGCACGTCGAACCGGTCGCGCGTCTGATGGTGCACATAGTGCGCGAGATCCGCGGACTGCGCCCCGGTCGACAGCAACCGGTCCACCTGCGGGAGCAGCTCGAGGAGCGTGGATTCGTGCGGGCCTTGCTCGGTGCGCCAGCCAAGCGTGCCGCGGGTCTGGTTGTTATCCCACGTGAGCACGCCGGCGCCACCAAAGCGCGCGAACACGGCAGCCAGCAGGATCGTGGTGGGTGTCTTCGAGCTGCCGCCCTTCGCGTTCACGACGGCGATCGTTCGAGGTCCTGGCCAGTGCTGGCTCACGGCCTGCACATCTGCGCGTTCAGCGCGCTCGTCCTCGGAGGGGCTGAGGCGGATACCGACGCGGGAGAGGGCGCCGCGCCAGCCGTTCGTCGCGGGCTCTTCGGTCTGTTCCTGCGTCAGGAACGATCGGCGAGCGTCGCGGCGGTTCTGCGGATCCCCCGGCTGCGACAGCTGAGGCTGGGCAGAAGCTGCTGTTGCCTGGTGTAGCCCAAAGGTGGGCGCAAGAGCAGACGCCGCGGGGGCCGCGGACGGCTGAGCGTAAGTGGGTGCTGGAGCAGATGTCGTCGGGGCGGCCGCGGGCGGTGCGTAGCTGGGGGCAGGCGCGGGTGTCACCTGGGGTACGGCGGTCGCCGCGGGCGGTGTCGAGATAAAAGCGCTCGGCGCCTCATAGCTCGGTGCTGCAGGAGCAACGGGAGCCGCCGGGGCCGGGAGCTGCACGGCAGCGATAGGCGCTGGAGGTTCGGTCGCGACGATCGACTGCGGTGCAGTGATGGGCTTCGGCTCTCGACGCGGCCTCGAGGGCGACTGCGCGGTGTCCTCATCGATGCCCTCGCTGCGGTGCTGCACCTCGGCCTGCACGCGCCCCTGAGGGTCCACGATGAGCGTCCACACGCCGTCCGGGTCAGTAGTCGCTGCCCGGATGACTTCGTTCCGGTTTCGGGCCATCGCGCTGAGCTTGTCGACGATGTACCCCCTCGCCACATCGACCGTGGGGGCATCGAACGGCTCTTGCACGCCGTCCACTGCGATGTGTCCGGTGCCGGATGCGTCGGTGTAGGCGGTGACGACGGGGACTGCCTGATTCGTGGCCATGGGGATGCTCCATCTATCCGAGGGTGATGCCCACTTGGGCGAGGAAGGGTTCGGGGTCCACGGTCTCGTCGTTGACGAGCACCATGAAGTGCAGGTGACAACCGGTCGATTGGCCGCTCGTGCCGGTCATCGCGATCTGCTGCCCAGCTTGGACGGTGTCACCGACATTGACCAGCAGTCCACTCTCGAAAGAGTGCAGGTACTTGGTGGTGATGCCCCCGCCGTGATCGAGGGTGATGGTCCCGTTGCCGCCGGAGTCGAAGCCGCGGAAGGTGACCGTGCCGGCTTGGGCCGCCCAGATCGGGCCATCGCAGCCACCGGCCGCAAGATCGGTGCCGGAGTGCAGCCGCTGGTCCCCGTAGATGGGGTGGACGCGCATCCCGTACGGGTCCGTGATGGGACCTTCCCCGGGGGCTGCCCAGCCGGTCGAGGAGACCTGGCCGGGGGTGCCGGCAACGCCGGAGCACACCTGCGCGCCCGCACCGGTCTTGAGGCCGGTCGTGGTGCCAGAGAGTTCCTCCACCACTTGCACGGCTGGGTCCCAGAACTGCTCGTAGTAGTACGGGTCGAGGTTGACCTGCGTGCGGTTCGCGACCAGCGTCGGCTCCACCGAGTCACGCTCCGGCAACGGCACGGAAACCTCCATCGCCGAGTAGAAAATCTGCGACGCCCGGTACGGGTCCAGACGCTCTTCCCGGCTCCCCCAGTGGTCCTGCTGCTGGAACAGGCCGATCGACGTGGTGGGGCTGCCGTCGGGGTTGGTGACGCCGCTGGTCTCCCAGTCGCCGTAGTCGATGTTGTTGAGCGTCGATTCGCCCATCGCCGTCATGACGCCGATGGTCTGGTCCCGCACGCTCAAACCCATGTCCTTGCCGGCCAGAATCACGTTCGCGGCGTTCACGAGCTGCTCACCTTCGTAGCCGGCGATCTTCCCGTCGGGCACGCTGTTCGGATCGACGGAGACGCCGCTCGCGCTGCCGGAGGCGGGGTTGCAGGCGTCCGCGTTGGTGCCGAGCAGCAGCACCAGGCTCAGCACGAGCGCGATGACGACACCTGGGACGGCGACGATCGCGATGATCGCGCCGGAGCCCTTCTTCCCCTCCACCGTCAGTGCATCCCCTCGGGCGGGGTGAAGCGTTCGACGAGCCACGGGGAGTCGCCGTACTCGCGCACGATCATCACCGTCCACGTGCCGGCATCGGTCGGTACCTCGACGTGCGCGAGGTACACGCTGTCGTCGTTGACGATCACGCCAGGTCCCGTGACCTGGGTCGCGGGGATGTTGGCGTTGCGGATGAAGTTGTAGTCCTTCGCCGCCTTCGGCGTCAGCAGAGGCGTCAGATCCTCGATCCACGTGTTCGGATCCACGCTCGGGCGCGCGTAGGCCGTCATGGCCGCCTCCGCCGCAGCGACCACGGCAGCGCGAGACGTATCGTCCCAGACAGCTGGCGCCTTCGGTCCCGTGGTCTGCCCCGTTTTGTCGTCGACGATGCCCGCGGGTGGCGGAGTGAACTGGTCGAGATCTGGCACGACCATCGTCGATGTCGTCGTGGCCGTCGGGACAGCTCCGGGATCGGCGGGTGGCTCAGTCGCGCACGCAGTCAAGGCGAGCGTCGCGACGAGGGCGAGGCCTGCGGTGGAGCGTGCGTGGTGAGTCATATGGGGAGTTCTGCCCTTCGCTTCATGCCGGGATTGTGGTGGGGTGGTTTGATCCGGTCCGGAGCCCTCGCTCCTGGCCGTACCGCGTTACGAACCAGGTCCGAGCGACCATGTACCCCGGGAGAGTTCCCTTCTTGAGCACCGCAGCGAGGCCGTCAACATCACCTGTCATCGGCGCCCACCTCTTCGTCGGGGTCGTCGCCCAGGGGAAGATCCGCGAGGGACTTCGTGTTGTTGGGGTTCGCGTTCGAGCCAGCTTCGAGCGCCTCACGCAGCTGGTCTTGCGGGATGAACCAGCTCGAGCCGAGCTTGTACGCCGGGATCGTGCCGTCCTTCAACCAGCGGTAGACGTTCGTCTTCGTCATGCGCAGCAGGTCCGCGACTTCCGGGACCGTGAGCACGCGCGGGTAGCCACGGAACATCTCCTCGAGCCCACTCGGGCCCTCGACGTTCGTCATCACGATGCCGATGACTGTTCTGCGCGACATGGGACCACCGTATAGCAAAATGCTCTAATGTGCATTCTTGTGTACTCCTGTGTGTTTTGATGGACTCAGGTAGACAGATGCGCAGTGCTAGATGCGACTCCTGCCTACGCAGGTGTGCGCTCATTATCCGGGGAGGGAACAAATGACGGTCGGAAACAACCCATGGGTCTCCCAGCCCGTCACACCCGTAGTCAAGGTGCAGCCGCCCCCGATCAGCAACTGGGCAGGCTTGCAAGGCCCCTCAGTGCCGCAGCTCGGAGTTCCAGCTCCGGATCGTGCAGACCAGCTCGAGGTGCGCGACCATGCTCGAGCGGCGGAGCTCTACTTCGTCGGCGCGCACGGCGGTGCCGGGGAATCCTCGCTCGCCACTCTCTCCCAGTCGTGGTCTGCTGCAGAGCATGCGTGGCCGCGCATCGCGAATGGCTCAGTTCGCGCTCGAGTCGTGATCGTCGCTCGCTCGAACATGCAGGGTCTGCTCGCCGCGCAACGGGCCGCGACGCAGTGGGGTGCCGGCCTTGTGCCGTTCGTCGACGTGGTCGGGCTCGCGATCGTCGCCGACGCTCCCGGCAAGCTCCCCAAACCGCTGCGCGACTTCGCCGCCGTCGTCCGGGGCGGTGTCCCCCGCATGTGGCACCTGCCCTGGAGTGACGCTCTCCGCTTCGGAGACACCCTCGACGCTGCCACCGCGCACAAAGACGTGCGCGCGTTCGTCACCGATCTGACCGCAACGCTCACCGGTGCCCAAAGCACCTCCCACTGAAAGGACCGTCATGAGCCCTGAACTCATCACCGCTGCCGCCCTCGTCGGAGAATTCGCCGCGAACACCCCCGTCGCGCTGCCCGATTCCCCGCCCGTTCAGCCCCCAGGCACCGAAGGCATCACCACAATCCTGGGCTGGTTGAAGTGGGTCGCTCTCGCGGTTTGCATCGCTGGCCTCGTCGCTGCCGGAGCCATGATGGCCGTCAACTCGCGCCGCGGTGAAGGCGGCGAGCACGCCGGGAAGATCGCCATGGCTCTGGGCGGCGTCATCATCATCTCGGCGGCGACGTCCCTCATCGGGTTCTTGATCTAAGGAGCGCCGCAACATGGCCAACAACGGAGAAAACACCTCCAGCCCGTTCACGCGCCCAGGGTTCATCGTCGCGGCCATCATCGTCGCGATCGTCGCAACACTCGGCATCACACTCGCGGTCGTCGGAGCGCTGAACAGTAGCTCTGGGGCAGAGACAGCTCCACAGGCCAGCTCATCGGGCGGCCCAAGTTCCGCTCCGGCGGCACCAGCGGAAACAGCGGAGGTCACCCCTGAAACAGGCAGCATCTGCGGCCTGCCAGGTGAAGTCTTGACGGGTTCCGTCTCAACTGCCCCGGAGGCCGAATGGGCGTTCGATGGCACGCTCGGATACCCGAAGTCTGCAACCTACGGTCCTGGCCAGACCAACGCGAACGGTGTCCGCAGCTGCTTCCAGCACTCGCCAGAAGGAGCGGTCTTCGCCGCGGCCAACGCTGTCGCTCAGGGCAGCAACTCCGCCACCGTTGGTTCCTTCTTGGAGTACTTCCTGGCAGAGGGACCCAATCGCGACGCCGTACTGGCCTCGGGACCGGGCAACACCGGTGGGGGGTCGGGTGTTCGCGTGGATATCGAAGGGTTCCGTGTCCTGTCCTACACCGGCGACACAGCACGAATCGACATTGCGGCTCAGGGGTCCACGAACGGACAAGTCGTGAATGTGTCCTCTGTCTACGATCTGGTGTGGGAAGGCGGCGACTGGAAGCTGAATGTGGTCGATCCGAACGCCCCCATTGACGTGGCGACCATCCCCGACCTGGCTGGATACGTCGCCTGGAGCGCATAACTCGTGGCCGCCGCAGACGATGGATGCAACGGCTGGAATGCCTTTGACGTCAACTGCCACATCGAAGAAGGGGCGCAAGCACTCGCTAGTGGTGCGGTCGAAGACCTCGCCAACGCTATCGCCGAAGGCGTTGGCAAGATGGTCGCTACGCTCGGCACGATCTGGGTCTACATCAATACCCCGAACCTGACCGACACCGGCGACCAGAACGCCGTGGGTGCACCTCCGATCGGCTCGGAGATTGAAGTGCTGCTCGGATGGGTGACCTGGATCGGTCTGGTCTTCGCGGTCATCTCCGCGGTCTTCCTGGCCATGCAGGTCGCGACCCGGATGCGTGCCGGTGAGGGCTTCATGGCGGTCGGGAAGCTCGGTTTCATCCTCGGTGGTGTCGTGCTCATCAGCGCGGCAAGCGCCCTCATCTCCCAGATCGTCCGCGGCAGTGGCCCGAAGGGGGTCGGCGGGGCGGCGTTCTTTATTCAATCCTCCCTTTGGTGGATTCTGGGTGCCGTCGCAGTGCTGTCGGTCATCATCGGCGGCATCCGCATGGCCTGGGAGAAACGCGCGGAGCCCGGCCGCGATCTCGTGCAGAGCCTCATCACGCTCATCGCGGTCACCGCGTTCGGAACGGCCATGGTCGGCATCCTGATCAGCGCAGCCGACCAGTTCTCAGTGTGGGTGCTGAACGCGTCGACGAACTGCCCCGCAGGGGTGGACACCGAAGGCAGCGCCTGCTTCGGCGAAAACATCACGACACTTCTGGCCTTCACCAGCAACCCGGTCGGCGGCGCACTCGCGCCCATCCTCGTCATCATTCTCGGTCTCATCGCCATCCTGACCTCTGCGTTCCAGATCGTGCTCATGGTCGCCCGTAGTGGCATGCTCGTCGTCCTCGTCGGCATCCTCCCGGTCGCCGCAGCCGCGACGAACACAGAGATGGGGAAGACCTGGTTCAAGCGCTGCATCGGCTGGATCATTGCCCTCGTGCTCTACAAGCCAGCCGCCGCGATCGTCTACGCCGCGGCATTCCAGCTGGCCGGCACCGATGTCTTTCAGGACGACGGCACTGGCATCTTGGCCATCCTGACGGGCCTGATGCTCATGATCATTGCCCTCTTCGCGATGCCGGCTCTCCTGCGGTTCGTCACACCCATGGTCGGGTCGATGGCGGCCGGTGCTGGTGGCGGGATGCTCGCGGCCGGTGCCCTCGCAGCACTCCCGAGCGGCGCAGCCGCCCTGGGGCGTCTCGCATCTGGCGGAGGCGGCGGAGGGAACGGCAACAGCGGCAAGACCGGCGACAAGGGCGACAGCGGTTCGACATCGGCACCCACAGGTGGGAAGTCCGGTAGCCAATCCGCGGCCTCATCGGCCCAGAACGCTGGCGCGCAGAGCGCCGCGGGTGGGAAGTCCGGTGCCGCACCCTCCTCCGGCGCAGCCTCGACAGGAGCCGCGACCAGCGGTGCCGGCGCAGCAACCGCAGGAGCGGGAGCTGGTGCAGGTGCAGGTGCTGGCGCGGGAGCCGCAGCGGGAGCCGGCGGCGGTGCCGCAGCGGGCGCGACCGCAGGAGCCGCGGGCGGCCCAGTGGGCATGGCCGCGGGAGCTGCCGCGGGCGTGACGCTTGGCAAGGCAGCAGAAGCAGGAAAGGCCGCGGCAGGAGCCGTGAAGGACCTCGGAGAGCAATCGACTGGAGAAGGAGGCGGCCCAGATGGTAGCCGTTGATCCCAACAACCGTGCCCCCCGTACCTACGGGAACTGGCGACGTCCAACCTCCCCCGGCCTCATGGGGCTCGGGTCCGTGGGAACCGCGCTCATGCTCGGCAGCCTCGTGCTGGTGGTGCTCATCGTGATGCTCGTTGGAGTGCTGGAGGCCGCGATCACCTTCGGGGTGCTCTCGATCCTCATGCTCGCCGTCATCACAAAGGACTCCCACGGGCAGTCCGTCGTGAGCCGCCTCGCGACCCGCCTTGGATTCGCCGCCGCGCGCAGCCGGGGCGCGAACGTGTACCGGTCTGGCCCCATCGGCCGCACCGACTGGGGCACATTCCAGCTCCCCGGCCTGGCAGCACCGACGAGGCTCAGCGAGCATCGCGACTCGTACGGGCGACCGTTCGCGCTGATCTACACCCCAGCGACGCTCTCGTACTCCATCGTGCTCGGCACCGAGCCCGACGGAGCAGCGCTCGTCGACCCCGAACAGGTCGACTCGTGGGTGGCCGACTGGGGCCACTGGCTCTCCAACATCGGAGACGAACCGGGCCTGGAGGCCGCGGCCGTCACCATCGAAACCGCCCCCGACTCCGGCACGCGCCTGCGCCGCGAGGTCGCAACGAACATTGACGCATCTGCGCCCGAGTTCGCGCGCGGCATGCTGACCGACATCGTGGACTCGTACCCGTCCGGCTCCTCGACCGTGAAGGCATATGTGGCGCTCACGTTCTCGGCCACGATGCGATCCGGCGGCAAGAAGCGCAGCGCCGACGACATGGCGCGCGAGCTGGCAGCTCGCATCCCAGGCCTCACCGCGGGGCTCGAAGCGACGGGCGCTGGAGCTGCGCACCCGGTCGCCGCGCAAGAGCTGTGCGAGACCGTGCGCATCGCGTACGACCCGGCCGCGGCCGCGCTGATCGACGAGGCGCACGCGAACGGCGAGACGCCCGAGCTGACCTGGCCGGACGTCGGCCCTACGGCTGCGCAGGCTGACTGGGGCGGCTACCGCCACGATTCGGCCTACTCGGTCACCTGGTCGATGACTTCCGCTCCTCGTGGCAGCGTGCAGTCCGGGGTCCTCGCGAAGCTGCTCGCCCCGCACCGTGACATCGCGCGCAAGCGCATCACGCTGCTGTACCGGCCGATCGACTCGGCACGAGCTGCGGCCATCGTGGAGGCCGACCTGTCGGCCGCGCAGTTCCGCGCGACGGCGACGGCAAAGCCCTCCGCCCGTGACAGCCTCGGCATCCGCGCTGCGGAAGCCACGGCCCGGGAGGAAGCATCCGGCGCGGGCCTCGTGGAGTTCGGCGTGCTCGTGACGGCGACCGTCGACGATCTCGACATGGTGGCCGACGCGAGGGCTGCCATCGACAACCTGGCCGCGACCGCACGCCTGCGTGTGCGTCCGGTCTTCGGCTCGCAGGACTCCGCGTTCGCGGCAGCCCTGCCGCTGGGACTCGTGCTCCAGAAGCACGTCAAGGTGCCAGCCGAGCTGAGGGACAAGCTATGACTCTGCTGCGACGCACAACAAAACCAGCGAAAGATGCGACAAAAGCTTCGAAGGACGCGACCTTTGTGAAGAAGCGTGCCTCGAGTGCCGAGCCCCAGCCGACCCGGCCTAAGCGTCCGGGGATGCGCGGTTGGCTCGGCAAGGGGCGGGGCGAGTCCACGTACGTGCAGGCTCCGCAGGAGTGGCGCGGCACGACGGTCCAGGTGTGCGGCCTCTGGCCGTTCGCCATCGGGACCGGCACGCCCATGGTGGGCGTGCCGCTCGGCCGTCACATTCACACGGGCGCGACGCTCTGCTGCGACCCCATCTCCTGGTTCCAGCGGGCCAAGCTCATCTCTAACCCATCCGTGTTCGTGCTCGGCAAGCCCGGATTGGGGAAGTCCTCGATCATCCGCCGCATGGCAGCCGGCCTTTCCGGGTACGGCGTGATCCCCATGGTGCTGGGTGACTTGAAGCCGGACTACCTGGTGATGATCCAGGCGCTCGGCGGGCAGGTCATCGAGCTGGGACGTGGCCGCGGCTACCTCAACATCCTCGACCCCGGCGAGTCCACGGAAGCCGCCCGCCGGCTGCGCTCGGAGGGCTACGAGAAAGAAGCGCTCCAAGTCCTCGCGGACGCGCACGGCCGCCGTCACACGATGGTCTCCGCGCTCCTCACGATCATGCGCGGCGCTCCCCCAACCGACCGGGAAGAGACCATCCTCGACCGGGCGTTGAAGGTGCTCGACGACACCCACGAGGGCGTGCCCGTGCTGGACGATCTCCTCAAAGTCATCCAGGACCCGCCCCTGGAAGTGCGGGCCGTGGCTTTGGATCGTGGCAGCGATGTCCGGTACAAGGAGATCACTGAAGATCTCGAAGCCTCCCTCATCGGCCTCACGGGCGGTGGCCGGCTCGGGGAGATCTTCTCCAAGCCGACCACGAACCCGATGCGCCGCGACCGGCCCGTGGTCTACGACGTCTCCTCCATCGACGACTCAGAAATGGACCTCCAGGCCGCAGCACTGCTCGCGTGCTGGTCCGCCGGCTTCGGCACGGTCAACGTCGCGAACGCCCTCGCGGACGCCGGCCTGGAGCCACGACGGCACTACTTCGTCGTGCTCGACGAACTCTGGCGAGCCCTCCGCGCCGGCCGCGGCATGGTCGACCGCGTGGACGCACTCACTCGCCTGAATAGGACTCGAGGAGTGGGCATGGCGATGGTCACGCACACGATGAGCGACCTCCTCGCGCTGTCCTCGGAGGAGGACCGCATGAAGGCGAAGGGTTTCGTGGAGCGCGCGGGCATGGTCATTTGCGGCGGGCTCCCCGGCGCGGAGATGTCGCAGCTCACCTCCGCGATCCCGCTCTCTCGTGCGGAGCAAGAGCTGCTGGTCGGCTGGCAGGACCCGCCCGCCTGGGACCCGACGACGAACCAGGAAGCGACCCCTCCCGGGCGCGGGAAGTTCCTCGTGAAGGTCGGTGGGCGCCCAGGCATCCCCGTCGACGTCCAGTTCACGGCCGCCGATGACCTGATGAGCGACACGAACACCCGCTGGCACGAGCAATCGCGCGTCGGTGACACGGAAGGGGAAGCATCGTGAGTACTCCGAACAATCGTCGGCGCGATCCGGGCGGACTCGACAGCGGAACGATCGCGCTGTTTGCGGGTATCGGTGTGGTCCTTGGTGGCCTCCTCATCGTCAACGTCGCGCAGCGGCTCGGCCATTTCTTCGATGACAGCGGCACCGTCATTTCCGGAGATCCGTTCCAGGTGCTCTTCGGGACGCTGGCCGGCGACCTCCCCTGGCCGAACTCGGGCTGGTGGATTGTCGGCGGCCTCGGGGCCGTCGTGGTCGCCCTGATCGTGGTGAGCATGATCGCCGCTTCCCGGTTCAAGAAGCGGCGCACGCGCGTTGACCGCGCGGCCGCGTACATGGGCCGTGGCCGCGACATCGAGGGCATCAGCAAGAAGCACGCGATCAAGCAGGCCGAACGCCTCGGGGTGCGCGACAAGATCGGTGTGCCGATCGGCAAAACCCTCGCGAACGCTCCCCTGTTCGGCACGTGGGAAGACATGCACATCGATATCTGGGGGCCACGCACGGGAAAGACGACCTCCCGTGCCGTGCCGGCCATCCTCGACGCTCCCGGCGGCGTGCTGGTGACCTCGAACAAGCGTGACGTCGTGGACGCGACGCGCGACGTTCGCGCGGCCGCCGGCCCCGTGTGGGTGTTCGATCCGCAGGCGATCGCGCTGGAGCAGCCGACGTGGTGGTGGAACCCCCTGTCGTACGTGACCGATGAAGTGAAGGCGGCCAAGATGGCCGATCACTTCGCCTCGGGCTCCCGCGACGCGGGGGCCAAGACGGATGCCTACTTCGACCCCGCGGGGCAGGATCTCCTCGCGGGGCTGTTCCTCGCCGCAGCGCTCGACCAGCGACCCGTCACCGACGTCTACTCATGGCTGACCCGACCGACTGAGGAAGAAGCGGTCGACATTCTGCTGGAGCACGGGTACACGCTCACCGCCGACCAGGTGCGCGGCGTGGTGAACGCGCCAGAGAAGCAGCGCGGCGGCATCTACGGCACGGCGCAGCAGATGGCGTCCTGCCTCACGAACCGCCAGGTGGCGGCCTGGGTGAACCCGATGGGCGCGAGCTCAACGGACGATCGCCGCCCGCACTTCGACCCGACCGCGTTCGTGCGCGACGGCGGCACGCTCTACTCGCTCTCCAAGGAAGGCCGCGGCACGGCCGGCCCTCTCGTGACGGCGCTGACCGTGGCCGTCGTGGAAGCAGCGGAAGAGCTGGCCGCGAACTCGGCCGGCGGCCGCCTCTCGGTGCCGCTGCTCGGCGTGCTCGATGAGGCCGCGAACGTGTGCCGGTGGCGCGAGCTGCCGAACCTTTATAGCCACTACGGATCTCGCGGAATCGTCCTCATGACGATTCTGCAGTCGTGGTCGCAGGGCGTCGACGTGTGGGGCACGGGCGGCATGCAGAAGCTGTTCAGCGCCTCCAACATCAAGGTCTACGGCGGCGGTGTCTCCGAACCGGAGTTCTTGGAGATGCTGGCCAAGCTCATCGGTGATTACGACCGGCACTCCTCATCGGTCTCGTCCGGGCGGGGCGGGCGCAGCGTGAGCCAGCAGCTCCAGCGTGAGCGCATCCTGGACGTCGCGGATCTCGCGGCGATGCCCAAGGGTCGCGCGGTGGTGCTCTCCTCGGGCAACCGGCCCACCCTGATCCGCACGCAGCCGTGGATGACCGGCGCGCACGCCGACCAGGTGAAAGCGTCGATCGCCGCCCACGACCCGCAGGCGCACCGCACGATCAACGAAGCGGAATCCGAACTGGTTGCCGTGCAGCGCGCCGAATCAACCAGGGAGGCGTGATGAGCAGGTGGGGCGAGGAAGAACCCGGCATCGAGACTGAGCCGGCCGCCGTCGACGAACAGCCGGCCGCTGTCGAGGAGGAGCCGGCGCGGCCGCGCGCGCGGCGCGAACCCGGTCGGGCGTTCGGCGTCGACCTGGCCGAGCTGACGTCTGAGCTGGTCGCGGTCGCCTTCCACAAGGAGATCCGTAAGCAGGTCTCGGCGTCGGCATCGAAGGCCGCTGACGAGGCAGTGGGCGGTCTCCTGGATGAGGACGTGCTGGACGATCTGCGCATCCGGATTGAGACCGCCGCCGCGGACGCCGCGGCACAGCAGCTCGCGGCGATCGACGACGGGCCGGAGGAGCCAGAACCAGAGCCGGAGCTGTACTACGGCTCCGTCGACGAGTTCGTGCGGGAGTACTTGATCGGTGCCTACCGTCGCCGCGTCGACGGGCAGAACCGCGTGTGGGCCGCGCGCTGGTGGGAGTATGACGAAGCGGTGATCCGCCTCGATGCGCTGTGGCGTGCGTGGGAGAAGCTGCGGCAGGACCCGAGCACCGGCATGAGCGTCTGGTGGCGCGATCACGCCGACCACCACATGGGCGTGCTGTTCAGCCCGGATGGCCCGTTTGCCGGCGTCAAGGAGAGCGAGGAGAACCGGAACAAGAAGGGCGAGCCGCTGCCCTACGCGGCCCCGCCTGATGGGCTGTTCCCGGACGAGCGCCTGAGCGTCGACGAGGAGCCTCAGACGGCGAGCTGAGCGCCAACGAGAGAGGGACCGCACCCACAAGGTGCGGTCCCTCTTTCGTGCGTGAGCTGCGCGCTCAGCGGCTCGGTTCGCTGCGCTGCGCCTGCGGGGTGCGGCCGCGCGAGTTGCGCGCCTTGGGCGACTTCCCCACCGGCCCCTTGACTGCTTCCGTCGCCGGCTTCCCCTGGCTGACGTCCGCGCGCATCTTGGCGCTGACCGCTTCCGGGCTCACGCCTTTCGATTCGAGATCCACGGCCGTCGCGTCGCGGCGCTCGGCGGAGTCGTAGAGCGGCTGCGCGGCGTCGCGTGCTGCATCGGCCAGCGCCTGGCGCTGCTCGGCCTGCACACGTTCCTCGTGGCGCTGCTCGGCGTCGGGATCGTTCCCCGCCTCGGTGCGCGATCGCTCGGCCGCGTTGTCCGCGCGATCGGCTTCGTGCAGCAGACGGTCCGCCTCGGCCTTCTCAGCGGCCGAACGCTGACGTTCCGCGTCCGACTGCCCCCGGTTCTGCTCAGCTCGCTCCACGGCCTCGCGCACGGCCGCGGGATCGGCGCGCGTGTTGTCCACGTCGATGCCGTACCGGCTGCGCAGCTCGTCGCGCATTCGCGCCTCAGCTCGCACCGCCTCGGGGTCCTCGTTCGACCAGGCGCGCGCGTTCTGGTACGTGTTGCCGATGTCCTGGGGAGTGGCCTTGTCCCACCACTCGTTGCGATAGACGTTGCCGAACTCGGCGTGCGCCGCTCGACGTTCCGCCTCCAGGCGGGACTCCAGCTCGCGGGCCTCGCGCTGGCTGCGCTCCAGTGCGCGCCGCTTCGCCTCCTCGCGGCCGCGGGCGAAGGACTCCCCGACCCGGCCGGCTGCCGTGACGAGCACGCGCATCTGCCCTTCGAATGCTTCCTCGATGCCATCGCCTTCTTCGGCCATGATCGTTCTCCCCTTCTATCGTTCCGGGCCGCGATCTGCGACCGGTCGTGCAGTCGTGCGTGCTTTCGTTGGCTCGATCGGATCGGGCACGGGTGAGCTGGTTTTGCTCTTGCGGTGCTCCGCGGCGCGGTCCATCTTGGCCAGCTCCTCGGCCACCGTTTCGTCGATGCTCGCGCGAGTGGCGCTGATGGTCGCGGTGCTCGTCGATGCGGTGCCGGCGGTTGCCGCCGGGGCAGGTGCGAGGCCTTGACGTACACGCATGAGACGGTCGCGCACGTCGGCTTCCATGAGCTGCGCCTGGCGCAGCTCCCCGGCTGCTCTTGTGGCGTCGTAGACGGCACCAGCGAGGTTCATGAGCTGACGCAGCATGGCAAGCTCAGCAGCCTTCCCCTGCCCTCCTCGGGCGGCGCTGGCGAGCAACATTGCAGCTCCGCCGATCGACGCCATGCCGGAGCGCGGTGCGCGCTCGGGGCGGCGGTGCGTCTGTGCTGATTTCGACAGTGCATCGGCGGCCGCGGCGAGATCGCCCGGCTCTGCTTCCACTGCTTTCGACCAGGCCGCGAACGCTCCAGCGGTGTCGCGTGCGACGCGCTGCCAGGTCTCGCGATCCTCCATCGGGACCGCGCGCAACTGCTCGTTCAGTTCGCCCACTTCCTTGGCATACCGGCTCCACAGTTCGGGGTCCGGTTCGGTGCTCTCACGCCCCGGAGCTGCGACGCGCTGGCCGCGCTTCGCGGCGTTCCACTCGGCGGCTGCTTCCGTGGCACCAGTCGGGGTGTCCGGCCATCCCTCGCGCAGGCGCGGCAACGTCAGGTCGCGGCCCAGGTGGCCACCGCCGTACCAGATTGGCCGCTCGCCGGCCTTGGGCCTGGCGGCGACCGAGTACCCAGTGATGACGTCCGTGCGACCGTCCGCGAACCGCGGCCGCACGAGCACGCCTGAGCGGCGCATCCGGCGCACGAACTCGCCTTCGCTGTCGGACGCTGCGGCAGCCCCGCGAACGGTACGCGCGAGATCGTTGCGGGGCACGTTCAGTCGCACCTCCGCGGCGACGCGAACCTGACGCTCCTTGCCGTCCAGCTCAGCCCAGCTCGGCATCGGCTCGGCCGATCGCTCGGCCTGCTGCTCGTACTTCTTCTGCGCGAACATCGCCGCGCGCTCCTCGACCCGGGCCTGCTCGGCGGGGCTGTAACCGCGCGTCGACCGCTCACCCTTCGTGGACTCCAACTGCTCCAAGCCGTACTTGACTTCAAGCGCACGCGCGACAGTCTGAGCCCGGTGGAAGTCGTTGTGAATCGACGCCTTCGTGCCGTCATCACGAACCAGATTCACGGCGATGTGGATGTGATCGTTCCCGGCCTTCGAGACACCGTGACGAACGGCCACCCAGCGGCACGGAGCCTTGGTGCCCTCGTTGTCGTCGAACCCCATGGCCGTCACAAAGTCTTGCGCGATCGCGCCCCACTCTTCGTCCGTGCGCAGGCCCTCTTCGGCGCGCAGCGACAGCGAGGCGTGCCACACGTGACCGCCAGGAACGTCGACACCGAACGACGTGCGCGGCCGGTCCAGGTGGCGAGCGATGGAACGCGCAGCGTCGTCGCCCAGCTCGGCGTCATCGTGCCAAGCCATGAGCGCAGCATCCCCGGCCACCAAGTGCGGTTCGGTGTGCTCGTTCGCGCGCCCCTTGCCCACCAGGTACGTCATCAACCCGGCCATGCGATCGCCGCGCGTGACGTTCGGCATCATGACAACTCACCGGCCAACTGGTCGCACAAATCGTCGATCCGCTCGGCAGCTCGACGTGCAGCAGCGAGCGTCGCATTCGTCTCGGACGGGATCTCATTCGTCGAGTTCGCCTGACGTGCAATCTGGTTGACGTTGTTCGCGATACCGGCCAGCAACCGGTGCGCCGAGAACAACTGCACCAGCAGCTCCTTACGCTCGGACGCGTTCACCGACGCGGCATCCGCACCACCGGCCAGAGCTGAGTCAACAAGCAACTTCGGCACGCTCACGTGGTACTCCAACGCGAGCGACAGCAGCCGAGCCTCCTCCTCGGGCGTCACCCGCACGACGTGCCGGTGCTGACGACCACCAAGAACACGGCGACGCCGCTCGGACTTGCGGTGCGAGCGGGAGTCCTCGACCTCATCAACCATGCTCGTCACCTCCCATGCCCAGCGCAGCGAACCCGCCTCGTGCGCGGACCGGCCTAACGCCAATGTAGCCGCAAAAGCTCAATCCGGGCACCGGATTGTATAGCTTGCTCCCCGCTGGGCGTCCATGCAGGTCACTTCCGTCGACAGACGGGAGTGACCGCGGCGCAGCCGTGGCGCTCTTCTGGGCGACGTGAAACGTCGCGCAAGGCGATGCCACTCCGTACGATGGAGGGCATGGCTAGAGAACTGAGTGTGGAAGAAGCAGTCCAGCGTGCGCAGCAGCTCCAGGAGGACCGAATCGGCGCGATTCGCGGTCTCGCTGAGGCACGACAGAACCTCGCAGACACTCGCGACGATGCCGCGCGCAGGCTCGCAGAAGTGCAGCGCGAAACCGCGGAGCTGATCGCCGCAGCCGAGCGCGAGGACGTCAAGCGATACGCCGCCGCACAGTCGGCCGGATGGTCCGCCGACGAGCTGCGAAAAGTGGGCTACCCGGAGCCCGAAAAGAAGACGCGCGTCCGCAAGCGGCAGGCGCGAAAGTCACCCGCGCAGAGCACGCCGGATAACGGCACTAGCGACGCCTCGGGCGTCGCTGACGAGAACCCGGCTGAGTGACGTAACCCCCTGACCACCTGTGGACGGCCTGAGCCCTAACGCTTCGCGGCTCCACCCGCCCACAGGTGGACAGCGGGACCCCATCTGTCCGCCCGCACACCGGCCACACCGTCACCTTGCCGGGGCACGTCGCGCAGCGTCTGTGCGGCCCGTGCACGGCCTCGACGCTGAGACCATCCGCTGGCTAAGAAGAACTCGTACGACGTTCCCTGCGCTTCGTCGCGTGACGCCTACGGTAAGTGTCACTGAGCGAAACCTCGGCCGAGATTTCTAGCTCCTTTGCCGCCATCCGGAGCGCGCTGCGGTAGGGGACACTCTCCGCTGAATACGTGAACGCACGAGCACTCCAGACAATGGAGCTTGCGGCAATATGGAGCAGCGACTGGAGGCCCAGGGCCTCGCTCGGCACGTGCTCCGACAGCGGCGCATACCCCCGCTGCGGAACTGTCCGCTCGAAGTACAGGTCGACCACTTCGAGAGCCGCATGGCTGTAAGTGGAGAGCCGTCGATAGACGATGTAGGCGTCAGTCTCTTCGGCCGTCAGGTCGTTGCAGACGCCCTCGAAATTGCGAACCGAATCAAAGGTGTCCGCGAAGGGCCTGACATCGGTATCTGCAACCTTTTCGGCTCCGTCTCTGAATACAGGGGACGAAGCTCGGCGGGCATCTTTCTGGATCGCAGCGCGGTTAGGTGCATGCTCAGCTATGACAGCTTTGATGCCATGATCGTCTTCGCTCTGCATGAGCCAAACTGCGGTCAGCGCGCACTCATACATCTGCCTCACGAGTGGGGGCATCGCATTGACATGCCCGTGGTCCGCGAGCAGCGCGACGGCCGTCGCAGTCTCGTGCACATGTCGCACCAAGCCCTTCACGGTTGCGATGCGCGCGACGTCGAAATCTTCGACGTGCTTACCCTTTCGCGCCGCTGGCTGGACCCATTTCTGAGCGGGCAACCCGTGCTCCAGCCACTGCGCCCGCAAGTGCTCGATGAGGTTCCGCAACTCCTCCACTTGCAGCGTCACTGGACGCCAGCAGACGGCCTGGGCGCGGTGCTCGACGCGGCGTCGTTGTCGACGCGGCCGAGCGCCCGCGAGACCGATGACGAGCCGACGTTGAGCACTCGCGCGATCTCGGCAATGCTGTGACCCTCCGCGCGCATGCGCACCGCCTGGGTTGTGCGCTCGGGCGTCATCACGGACGGGCGGCCGCCGACGCGGCCCTGGGCTCGCGCGTGCGCGAGCCCGCGCTGTGTGTTCTCCCGAATCGCATCCACGCGGAGCTGCGCGAACACGGCGACGATGCCGAACAGCGCGCGCCCCATCGGCGTCGTCGTGTCGATGTCAGGCTCAGTGAGACTCTTGATGTCGATGCCGCGATCGTGCAGCTCACTGATGGCCTGAATTGCCATCGTCTCGCTCCCCGCGATGCGGTCGAGACGACGCACCATGAGCGTGTCACCCTCCCGCAGGTAGTCGAGGCAGGCGAGCCACTGCGGCCGCTCCGCGACGCGGCTCGATTCGCCGTGATCCACGAACACCCGCACCGCTCCCGCAGCGCGCAGCTCGGCCTCCTGCGCGGCAGGGTCCTGCTCCCGCTTCGACACTCGCGCGTACCCCACGATGTTCGTCACGACTCCTCCCGTGCAGAGCTGGCGTGACGCGCTGCAAGCACTCGATGGATGCGCCGCAAGCCCGGGATGACGAACACGAGCGTCGCTCCCCCGCCGACCGTTGCGATGACGCGGCCAACCAGCGACCCAGTGCCGTCGACCCACATCGACACCATCCACAGGAAGACTCCCGCTTGCAGGAGAACGAACGCTGACAGGAGCCGCGTAGCGCCGCGCTTGGTGGTGCCAAACTGGCCGCGGCCGGTGGCGAGAAGGACGGTACCAACGACGAGCGCGAGGAGACCAAGCCCGACAATGAGATTGGGTAGAAGTGTGTCGTACACGGATTCTCTCTCTCAGCCGCGACCGACGTCGTAGCGCTGTCCCGGCTGCTGCGGGGGCCGCTTGGCGGCACCCTCGCTGGTGCCGGGCCGGGTGGCCTCTGTGGCCGGTCTCGGGAACGATGCCCGGTACGGCGAGCGATCTCGCATCGGGTCGCGGCTCGGGTCCGGCGCGGTCGCCTTCGGCGGCTGCGGCGGACGCTCCACGGCCATCGCTCGGAACACCGGCACGAGCGACGCAGGCTGCGGCGCGTACTGCCCTCGATCGGGACCAGAGAGCATCGACGCCTGGTTCCACAGCTCCGAACTCACACCAGACACTGCGGGGCTGTAGTCGATACGGAACGGGCTCAGCTCGGACACGTGCTGCATGAACAACTTCCCCGACCGGCCGTTACCCTCGCGGAACGGGTGAGCCTGGTTGACGTACGCGTAGACCTCGGCGGCAGCCGACGCGAACTGGTCGCGATCCATCGTCGACCAATCAGCACCGCGGATGATCCGGTTGGCGTCGCTGAGGTACTGCGGAACGTCGGCCGGATGCGCGAACTCGCTGAGGTTCTTCCGGATGCCGACCGTGCGGTACACCCCCGCCCACTCGTACACGTTCCCAAAGAGCTGCTTGTGGATCTCGCGCACGTGCGCGGCGTCATAGGTCCTGGCGATCGGCGTCATACCCAGCTCGATCTTCGCCTGCTGCTTGCCCGTCTCGGCGTACTCGCGCTGCGCCAAAACGGCCCCGTCGCGCTCTCCGTAGAGATTGCGCAGCACGGGGCCGCCTGGCTCCCAAAAGTACGAATCCCAGGAGGAGAACTGCGACGCCATCAGCTCGCTATGGCGTGCGCGCGGTGACGCTCGGCAGCGCCTGCCGCGCGCCGGTCGTACTCGGCTTCGTCGATCGCGCCGCGCACGAAATCAGTCAGGTTCTCGACGTCCTCGCGGTTCGGCACCCAACCCTCGTGCCAGCTCGACGCGAACGTGTTGACGACGGCCGTTCGGGTCGCGTCGTCGAGCGGCGCGAACAGCTCCGGCCAGCGGGCCTCGATGTTGAACTCAGCGGCCATGATGGACCCCTCTCGTCGGTCTCGTTCAAGTCTACCAGCTCGCCCGAAAACGGTCTATAGGAAGTTTCGGGCAGTATGGGTTTCGGTGCAGAGTTTCGGGCGGCCCAGACTCAGCGTGTCGACGTCGACGGCGGTTGGCTCGACCACTCCCCCACAAACGATCGTTTTCGGGTCAATCACAGTCTGCGGAAACCGCACACTAGCCTTGTCACATGACGACACGGGACGATCAAGGGCGCTCCATCGACCAAGCCCAGGA